>JAHEHB010000215.1 GCA_024644775.1 Deltaproteobacteria bacterium | reverse complement strand
AAGTGTATTAGACACCTCTCAGATGCAGTTTTCCTTCTTTACCCTTTCTAAGGGCTGGAAACCCAAGGGCGATGATCACCATCACCCCTGTTGCCATCTTCAAATCGGTGGGGGCCAACCCCAGTCTTAGCCCGATAGCGATGATGAGTTTGTAAATAACGGACCCAACGATGGCCGCCAGCGTCATCCGCTGCACGGTTGCCTTTCCGATAAGCGTCTCACCGATAATAATGGCAGCCAGGCCCGCCACAATCATTCCGATTCCCATGCCAATATCTGAAAAGCCCTGATCCTGGGCCACAAGGCATCCGGAAAGGGCCACAAGGGCATTGGATAGCCCCAGCCCCAAAACAGTCACATTGTCTGTATTTATGCCCAGCGCACGAATCATCTGCTCGTTGTCGCCGGTCGCTCGCATGGCAAAACCAATTTGGGTGTGGAAAAACATATCTGTCAGGAATTTAACGATGAAAGTGACAACGAAAAAGAATATAATAATCGGGATAAATCTATTAACCTCTAAGTTTTCCAGCGGCGTTAGAAAGGTGTCTACGGTTAGCAACTGGATGTTTGATCGCCCCATTATCCGAAGATTAACGGAATAAAGGATGGTCATCATCAGAATACCGGCCAACAAACTGTTGATCTTCAACCGGGTGTTCAAGAGTCCGGTACAACAGCCGGCTACAAATCCAAAGATTACAGCCAAAATAATGCCAAAGAGCGGGGGAACCCCTTCCACAATGGAACGTGCAAGCACCGCACCTCCCAAAGCAAAACTGCCGTCTACGGTAAGATCGGGAAATGCCAGGATGCGAAACGAAATGACAATTCCCAAAGCAACAAGGGAATAGGCCAGCCCCTGCTCCAGGGAAATCGGTATCGTCCTCAAGAATCCTTCAAAAACCATCGCGATTCACCATTCACCATTCTGCCGCTAATCTCCATCCATGAATGAGGAATGTTTTTTAATTTTATTTACCTTTTACCAGATCACCTTTGTCATCCCACAGCTTGTCAGCGGCTTTCTCCACTAAAGTCGATGGGAATTTGGCTCCTTGCGCATCGGCATTCTTTAAGCTGACCCATAGACTGTACCCAGAGGCAAGTCCCGCAGGGACATCACCGGGATTTTCCCCTTTTAAAATTCGGGCTGCCTGCTTTCCGGCGGTATATCCCACCATAAAATAGTCGGGGCCGTAAGCGGCAATGGCACCCCTTGGAACGCTGTCCCTATCTCCGGCAAACAGCGGTATATCATTTTCATTGCAAATCTTTGTAAGCGCTTCGAAGGCGGAAACCACCGTGTTGTCAGATGTAATATGGATGGCATCCACACGGCCCACCAGACTCTGGGCGGCCTGCATCACCTCGGAACTCCCGGAGATATGGGCTTCCACAAGATTGCCGCCCATGGCTTCGATCGCGGTTTTCATCTCTTTGATGTGAAAAGAGACATTTACATCACCCGGATTATAGATAGTACCCCATCTTTTAGCATTGGGAATAAAATCCTGGTACATTTTACACTGCAGTTCAATGGGCCAACGATCACTGACGCCGGTTATATTTGTTCCGGTTTTACCCATCTTGGGGACAATGCCGGATTTCACAGGGTCGGTTACTGATGAAAAGATCACAGGGATGTTCTTGGCCACTTTTGCAGTTGCTTGTGCATTGGGTGTGCTGATCGCGTGGATAAGATCGACTTTATCGTCTACGAATTTTTGGGCGATGATGGCGCAGTTCGGTTGCTCTCCTTGGGCGTTTTGCCGTTCAAAAATAACGTTTTTGCCTTCAATGAATCCTTCCTCCTCCAGCGCAGCTTTAAATCCTTTGGAATCATTATCAAGAGCAGGATGTGCGACAATCTGATGCTCACCGATCCGAATCATTTTGGCAGATAACCCAGTGGTAAAAAAGAAACCCGCCACCAAAAAAAGAATTAACAACGGTATTGCTCTCTTCATACGATGCCTCCTTTCTTGTGTCCCATTTTGTTGGGGCGCATAGCCCATAGTTATTAATCGGCAACTTGATTGCCGGACATCGCTGCAACGACCGTTTGAATAAATTCAGGACTGGTGCCGCAGCAACCACCGATCATATCTGCACCGGCTTCCTTTATCTTCTTGGCATCCGATGCAAAATCGGAAGGGGTTTGTTCGTAGTAAGTCACACCCTCGCGCGTAACCGGCTGCCCTGCATTGGGCTGGATGAGAATCGGCATATCGGTAGAAACGCGAAGTTCTTTTGTCAAATCAATCATTTCTGAGCTTCCAAGCGTGCAATTTACTCCGATAATGTCCACACCCGCCTCCGTTAGAGCAGCAGCGCACGCTGCAACGTTTTCTCCCATCATGGTGAAATAGCCGTTTTTCGTCCGGTTGAACGTCATGGAGGCGATCAACAATATATCGCCCGCTTTTCTGGCTCCATGAACCGCTGTAACCGCTTCTTCCAGGGAAAACATGGTTTCAATGATCAAGATATCGACACCGCTATTAATCAGTTCCCCGGCCTGCAAGTAATACATCTCTATCATTTCTTCAAGCGCGACGTCTCCCAGCGGCTTTAGCATTTTTCCGCAAGGGCCCATGTCCCCAGCTACAAATTTGCCTTCCGGACATACGTTCCGTGCGTTTTTTACCGCTTCGTGGTTCAGCGTTTTCATTTGTCCCGCAAGACCATCCGTGGTGAGCTTTATCGGGTTTCCGCCAAACGTATTGGTAATTACAACGTCTGCACCGGCGTCAAAATAGTGTTTATGGATATCCATCACAAGGGCCGGCTTCTCCACATTTAAAAGGATAGGGACCTTGACGGAAGAAAGACCGGCAGCCATTAGCATCGTTCCCATGGCACCATCAAATATCAGCGTCTTATCTTTGGCTGTTTCTAAAAATTTTTTTCCCATTACACAAGCCCTTTTCTACAGTATTGGCAGAATCAATCACCCAAATAGGCTTTTCTCACCTGCTCATTCTTGAGAAGTTCTTTGGCGGGTCCGGACAGTGAAATCTCTCCGGTTTCAAGAACATACGCGCGATGGGACAATTGAAGGGCAAGCTGGGCATTCTGCTCTACAAGCAGTATGGTGGTTCCCTGCTCATTAATTCGGCGTATTGTCTCGAAGATGGTTTCAACCAAAATCGGCGCCAATCCCAACGACGGCTCATCTAATAAGAGCAGCTTGGGTCGGTTCATCAGTGCCCGGGCGATGGCCAGCATTTGCTGCTCACCGCCAGAGAGTGTGCCGCCATGTTGACTATGGCGATCACGGAGAATTGGGAAAAGCGAAAAAACCCTTTCAATATCCTCTTTAATGCCACCCGAATCTTTTCTCAAGTATGCCCCCAAGTCCAAGTTTTCTCTTACTGAAAGGAGAGGGAAAATCATTCTCCCTTCCGGTACCTGACAGATACCCAACTGGACGATTTCATCGGGACGCAAATCGACAATCGACTTTCCCATGTAGCGTACGTCACCCTCGATCGGTGTCAAAACACCACTGATTGTCATCAGGCTGGTGGACTTCCCCGCCCCATTTGCACCGATGAGACAAACGATCTCGCCCTCATCCACGTTTATGGTAATCCCCTTCAGCGCGCGAATATTCCCATAAAACGTCTTAATATTGTTCAATTCAAGCATCCTGAGAAGCTCCGGTACCTAAATAGGCTTCAATTACCTTTGGATCGTTCTGAACCGCTTTGGGTTCTCCTTCAGCCAGCCACATACCATAGTTGAGAACCACCACCCGCTGACAGATACCCATGACCACTTTCATATCATGTTCTATCAACAGAACGGTAACCCCTTTGTTCCTGATTCGAGAGATGAGATCCATGAGATCACGGGATTCCTGGGGGTTCATCCCGGCGGCAGGCTCATCCAACATAAGCAAACTGGGAGCTGAAGCCAAGGCCCTTGCGATCTCCAGACGTCGCTGGTCACCATAGGACATAGAGCTTGCGATTTCTTTCCCGCGTCCCTTGAGACCCACAAATTCCAAGTATTCATTTGCGCTCTGTGTAATTGCCTTTTCTTCCTTCTGTTGGCCTTTCGTCCGTATGACGGCACCAAAAAACGTAGCGTGCGTTCGGCAGTGGCGACCTATTTTCACGTTATCGAGTACCGTCAGATTATCAAAGAGCCGGATATTCTGAAATGTACGAGCGATTCCAAGGGAAGTTACTTTTTCGGGTTTTTTACCGGCAATCGAATGGTCGATGTCGCCGTTTGTGAAGCGGATTTCACCGGAAGTCGGTTTTTCGATACCTGCTACACAATTAAAAAGTGTGGTTTTTCCCGCTCCGTTGGGTCCGATGAGTCCGACAATTTCATGTTGGTTGATGGTGAAGCTGATATCTTGAAGCGCCTTAAGTCCCCCAAAACTCTTAAATAGTTTATCTATTTTCAATACAGCCGTCATAGCAAAACATCAAGGTACTAGTTAGTGCCCATCCAGAAATGGCTAATTTTCGCAATATCGGCGTTGGGCTCCGAATTTTAATCCTCAAAATACTCAATGTATTCCTGTGGTTAAAATTCTCGCCCGCCTTGATCTTGTAAAAATTCTCTCATCCCTGGACGGACACTAGTTAGGAGCTTCGCCCCAATTGGAATGTTGGAATACTGGAATATTGGAAAAATGGGTTTTGGGATACTGGTATCTTGGGTTAATGGTGAAATTCGTGTTGCCGATGAAATTAAAATGGAGAATATTCTTTAAAAAAGCCACCATTCCATCATTCCACTATTCCATTATTCCATGAGTGAGGCAAAAACTCAGGCCTCAAAATTTAGTCTATATTTTCATTATGTTGCAGAAATCCCGAGACGTATCGTTAACTGCTTGTTTCCACCCCTTCGGAAGTCTTTGTCTTTTTTCTCCGAATGCGCCCTGCCCGCATCTGAGCGGCGACTGCCGGAATCGGCATCAATCCGGCTGGGCGAAAACGCATCATCAGGACCATAATCAGGCCAAAAGCGAGAAAGCGACCCTCTACCGGCAGTCCGAGCAGGGGAAGCAGATCGCGAAGTATTTCACTCAACGACACTAAAACAGCTGCGCCCACCATGACCCCCCAGATATTGCCCATACCGCCCAATACGATCATGCATAGGACCAGAAAAGACTCCCAAAACTTAAACATATCCGGGGACAGGAAGGTAACCCATCTGGCAAAAAAACTGCCGCCAACGGCCCCAAAAGCGGCGCTAATGGCAAAGGCGATCACTTTATACGTTAATAGGTTAATGCCGCATGAAACCGCCGCGACCTCATCATCCCGAATGGCAAACCAGGCACGGCCCAATCGGGAATCCTGAATACGATACATGACAAAGACGGTTACAAGAACCATTGCGATGGCAAGATAGTAATAAGGAAGTTCTCCCACAAACTCCCATTTGGGGCCGCCAAAAAACGAAAAATCGATTGAAACCGGCTCGATGCCGGGCAGACCGAGCGGGCCTCTGGTAAGCCAAATCTCATTCATAAGAAACAATACGACGAGTTCGGAAAATCCAAATGTTACAATGGCAAAGTAGTCGCCGGTCAATCGCAACGTTGGGGCGCCCAATAAAATCCCCCAGATAGCGCCGTTGATAAAGGCAAGGGGTATGATAAACCAGTAGGAAAGGCCAAAATGGACGGTCAAAAGCCCGGAAGTATAGGCGCCGATTCCATAAAAACCGACATAGCCAAGATCCAGGAGGCCATTGAAGCCGGGTACGATATTGAGTCCCAACGCGAGGATCATGTAAAGATAGATCAGGATAACGGTGTGCAGGAGGTAATCGGATACAAAGGGAAGGAAAGGAAGGATGACCGCCAAAACCAAAAGACCGATTCTAATTTTGTCGCCGCGACTGAAGTCTCCTTTTTTTGACATTCTCATCTCACAAGCTCTTTTTCGTTTCCCTGATAACGATACCGAACAACCCTGCCGGTATCACAATGATAACAGTGATCATTACGGCATAGGATATTCCATCCCGATAGAGTGAACTCAGGTATCCCGCTCCAAATGCCTCGGCAACACCTAAAACAATCCCACCCAACATCGCACCGGGGACAGATCCGATTCCACCAAGCACCGCTGCGGCAAATGCTTTAACACCCGCCAGGTATCCCATGGTAGGATAGATCGCGTTGTAATAGGCACCTACGAGAATGCCTGCAGCACCTCCCAAAGCTCCCGCCAGCGCAAAGGTGAGGCTGATCACTCGATTGACGTTGATACCGGTCAGAGCGGCCATGGTTTTGTTTTGCGCAACGGCCCTCATGGCCTTTCCCCATCGCGTTTTCTTAATAATCGTGTTAAGCCCCAACATCATAAATAGGGTTAAGCCGAATATAAACAATTGAAACCATGAGAGATTGACGTCAACGATAGTGAAAGCCGTCTTTTCAAAATAGGGTGGTAGGGTACCATGCGGAAACGGTTTGGGCCGAGAACCCCAAATAATCATGATTAGATTTTGCAGAAAAATCGACATGCCGATGGCCGTTATAAGTGCAGCAAGACGAGGGGATCTTCGTAACGGACGATAGGCGATGACATCGAGCATCATACCGCAAATTGCGCAACAAACCATGGATAGAAGAAAGGCCCAATAAAAAGGAAGACCCAAAAACGATATGAAAGTGATGGCGAAAAACGCTCCCAAAGCGTAGATTTCACCGTGGGCGAAATTAATAAGCTGAACAACACCGTAGATCATAGTGTAACCCACGGCAATCATGGCATAAATTCCGCCGATAACCAAACCGTTAGAGAGTTGTTGAAGAAACAACCGTTTGTGCCCTCCAATAATAGTAGAGCGCCGAGACCCAAACATTCATCTCGACGCTCTACTAAATGAATCACAATTATTGCATCTGCTCCGCTGGGATGAATTGTCCATTTTCCACCTTTTTAACAAAGGCCGGTTTCGAGCAGTTGCCTTTTTTGTCAAAATAAGTGAGACCCGTTACGCCTTTGTAACCATTGGACGCACTATTAATTGCCGCGAGGCCCTCACGTATTTTTTTTCTGTCGGCACCTACTTTGCCGATAACTTGGGCCAGAATTCCGAGGCAATCATAGGCATTGGCGCTCATCCAATCCACATCACGTTCGGCACTCTCCTTGAATCTTGCGGCAAATTCTTTTCCGGCCGGCCCCGATGCTTCGGCCATAAACGGAACCGTGCAATAGGTATTCTCCGCCGCTTTACCGCCGATCTTGATATAATCAATATTATCGATACCATCGGCGCCGAACAACGGACCATCAAAACCGAGCTTACGGCCTTGGCTCGCAATCAGAGCGCCTTCCGGGTGATAGCCGCAAAGAAAAATCGATTCGGGTTTGGCGGCCAACATTTTGGTAAGCTGTGGCGTGAAGTCCGTCGTTTTGGCCATATATGCCTCGACCCCGACAACTTCGACGCCGACCTTCTTGGCATCTGCGATGAAAGCGTCCTTGAGACCGATTGAATAATCGTTATTCTCATAGAATATGGCCACTTTATTGATGCCGAGGATTTTCTTGACATATCTGGCAAGAAATTTGGATTGAAAATCGTCTGTATAGCAATTTCGGAAAAACCACCCTTTACCCACATCGGGAATCGTCACATTGGTCGATGTGGGGGAAATGGCAGGCAAGCCGGCTCGCACGTAGATGGGCATGGCAGCCAAGGTCGCGGAAGAACAAAGATGACCGATAACCGCAACGATGGATTCGTCCGCCGCAAACTTGGATCCAACGGTGCCGGCCTCTTTGGGGGAGCAGAGATCGTCTCCCCAGACAAGCTCCACCTTTTTACCATTGATGCCACCGGCATCGTTGATTTCCTTCAGTTTGAGACTCACACCGGATTTGATATTATCACCATATGCCGCCACATCACCCGTAAACGGGGCGGCAACACCGATTCGGATATTTTCGGCCACAGCCGAAGAGGCCATTACAAAACACAGTACAAAACAACAGATGACACTCATAAACCCAAAAAGCTGACGACGTTTCATAGTTAACCCTCCTATTTTTGAATTAGTGCACAACACATAGCCAACATAACCTTTGCAGATAAATGCCTGATTTTTTGAATAGATCGAATAATATGGAATTAGAGCATTGGCTGTCAAGTCAAATCTGTCGAACGATGCCGACCGTTGGAAGAACCACGCAGATGGTATCCAGCGGTTTGACGGGGTACATGCCCAAAAAATCTACAAGCCATTGGTATTATGTTCTTTTCTGCATCCCTTTCTTGCGGCGCGCAAGGAATATCGGGACATAACCCCTTGTGTCTAAATGACGTGGCCCTGGAATGTTCCGTGTGCTTGACAACCTTTGATGGATAAAATACAGAATACAACAGCCAATTTGAATAAAGTAATACAGGAAATTCAAACACAGGAGGATGTTATGACAAAGTGGATGTGTTGGATACTAGCGATTTTTGGGGTGCTTGGCTTGGGAGCATCCGCCAATGCGGATTCACCGATCTTATCGGCGACGCCATTGGTAAAAATGGAAAAGGACGCCAAAGTCTCAATAATGGGTGCAGGTATCAAAGCCGGTCAGGAAATAGCCATTCTTTTCACCGATGCAAACGGCATTACCGCCAACATTGAAGCCTACCTGGATCCGAAGCCGGAAGTAAACAGCAAAGGAGAATTTTATACCGTATGGAAATGCGGTCGCTATATCAGCAGAAAGCTGATCAAACCCGGCGTGACCGCCATCAGGGTGACAGACAGCGACTACAATGTACTGACTCACGACTCCATTGCATTTCTAAAAGAAGATATGTCGGTTCCGAGCAAACCGCCGTTAGTCGTGGCGACAAAAATGACCCAAATGTCAAAGGATGCCAAAATAATTATAATAGGTGAAGGATTCGCCGCTGAGCAGGAAATCACCATACTATACACGGATCCCAACGGTGTAACCGCCAGCCTGGAAGCATATCTTGATCCCAAGCCGATCGCTGATAGTGCAGGTAAATGGTCCACGACC
>JAHEHB010000589.1 GCA_024644775.1 Deltaproteobacteria bacterium | reverse complement strand
GTGGGCAACCTATACCTTTTATTTTGATTTAAATGGTTCCAAACATAACGGCCTGCCGACGGTGACGGGATGGGCGCAATATGACGGTGAAAAAAGATTTCAAATTTTAAGGTTCCCATTAAAATTTGTACGGTTTATCGAGCACGGCTATTTCGGGCCATACATGAGCTATAAAAAACCATCCATTGTGCATCCAGAGTGGTCAGTATGGTATCAAGACTTTTTGGTAACCGAAAAGGCCTTGATTGATGATTAACAAGTCTATGATCCTTTTGGTATACTTTTAGTAGACTATACCGGAAATGCACGGCGACTTCACCGATGTTTTACTGGAAATGATATCTTTCCAGATTTGGTGGCAGCAGAACGATTTTTAAAACAAAATCAATCTGGGTCTCAACTATAGACGTTTAGAAAAGGATTTTGGCAAGGCAGCTTTAACAGCGAATACTTGACAGAATTAACAGGATTAACAAGATGTTAAATAATTCAACCTCTCGCCCGCTTCGCTCGAGAACGCAGAGGCGCGGAGTTTTAACTTTTATTCCTTCTCTGTGACTCTGAGATCTCTGTGAGAGACTTGTTTTAATCAGGCTCCTGGATTCTGACTACTATATTCTCAATAAAATTCTGTTTCGGATTTCGATATTCGGTTTGAAAGCAATAATGGCCACGGACACACACAGAACCACACGGACAACAACCATTAAACCTTTGGCCTTCGGCTATTAAAGATACTAAAAAACGGTTTGCTATATGGTCGGTGGTCTCGACCTTTCAGCCGCAGGCTGACCCAACCTCGTCTGTGTCTTTCCCTTTGTGGCTGTCTACCCCTTTCAATTCCGCGATAAAGATCAGGGTAACAGATTTAACTGATGTGGCTAAAACCATAATGGCCAACGATCTGCGGTAAAAAAGCCGCTGTTTGGGATTCGTTGACAATAAGGTTCATAGTCGTTACAATTTTTAGACTCGATATCAACATTAGGCGAAGCATTGGAGAGCAAAATGCAAAAACACATAATCGAATATGATACCTCACTCGATGCGCTAATATCGGTGACAAAGCGCCTCAGTAAATATGAGAACCAATATAATATGATTTCGGAAGTGTTTTTCGATAACTATCAAAAGGGTTTGATGGAAGATGAAATTGATTTTGTTGAATGGTCCAATGATTACCAGCACTATTTGGAGATCAGACTAAGCGTGGAAAGAAAGCTGCAGAATGTTGCCTGATATCCTGCGCCTTTACATTGAGGATACCGAATCGGTAGTCAAAAGTCTTGATAATGTATACATTGAGCGCTATGAAATTGAAATTCTGACTTTCGAGCGGGTTAATCTGAGAATTCGCATTCGTTTTTCAAAAGGCTACCTTTTCGAATTGAACGAAGCAATCATTGCCGAAAACCAAAAAATTACCCATCTTGGCTATCGGTATCATTTTCAAGACGATCAAAACAGGCTGCTTTTCAGATATGACAACACTCCCCACTTTACCAAACTTGAGTCATTCCCACACCACAAGCATTTAGCTGACCAAGTTATTTCGTCAAAAAAGCCATCGCCACGAGACGCAATTCTCGAAGCAGCTGAGATATTAGATCTTCGTATGTAAAGTAGTGGCACCTCGCAAAAAAATAAATTTTTGTTCGTGTCTTTCAGTGTGGGCCTGTGGCTGAATATTATCGTTTTCTTCTGGCTCTTTAAATTTATATTTGTTTTGTTAATTTGAATCCTGTCTAAAAAAGTTTCTCGATTCTAAAGGTTTTTCATAAATGGCCAAACCAACCATTCCTTTCGGCGGTTTCTATGCCGCCAAGCTCAATAACGTCGATATCAACCATAAAGTACAGCATCTGACAAGCCAGGGGGCTGATACGTTCTACGTCGACAATGACGGTGTTATCCTGGCTGCTTGGACCCAATTTCACGGACAAGGTCTGTGGCACAGCCAGGATGGGCATTGCGTGGCCTATGACGCTGACCTAACCAACGCGCCTGAACTTAAAAAGCTTGTCGGAGCAGACCGCCATTTACCGATAGATACCGGTGAACTGCTTTGGCAACTGTATCGAAAATACGGCAGGGAATTCTTGGATCGGATTCGGGGTGCCTATGGCTTGGCAATCTGGGACAATAATGAAAAATTGCTACTCACCGCCACCGACCCCTTCGGTATCCGCCCGGTAGTTTATGCCGATATCCATGGCGGCTTGATTTCAGCATCGAGGATTCGTACGATCATCAGCAACAACGCGGTCGATACTCAAATCGATCCAGACGCGATCTACCACTACCTGTTTTTTCAGGCCATCTGTTCACCCTTGACACTATACAAAAGTGTCCGCAAACTGGAGCCCGGAAAAGCGATTATTGTTAAACAAGGAAAAACCACGCATTTTACCCATTACGACATCCGCTATCGGCCTATCTCAAATATGAATGAATCATACTGGCAGCGGGAGATCCGCGCAGCCGTGGAAAAGGCAGTCGATGTTTTTGTGCCCTTATCCGATCCGGAGCAGACGGGCTGTTATCTGTCCGGAGGGACTGATTCCAGTTCCGTTGCCGGCAACTATACCCACCTGAGCAAGCAGCCGGCAAAAACCTTTTCCATCGGGTTTGATGAACCGGCCTACAACGAGCTTGACTACGCCCAT
Source organism: Deltaproteobacteria bacterium (assembly GCA_024644775.1). Next base: position 126 of record JAHEHB010000589.1, on the reverse strand, counting down.
CTGGCTGCCCACCATTTTGGTACTCGACAGCATGATTATCATGTTACGCCGGACGATGTGATGGGGCTGATTGGTACTTTGCCGGCCATATACGATGAGCCATTCGGAAACTCATCCGTTGTTCCG
>JAHEHB010000588.1 GCA_024644775.1 Deltaproteobacteria bacterium | reverse complement strand
TCACTAGCGTCGAATTATCGGAGTTCTATGATTTAGAGAAGCTCATATATGAGGTGTGGCCTACTACCGCCACGCTTCGAGCCGTTGGCAAGGGTAGTACCTTAGTTGTAGTTGAGCCACCGATTTGTTTTGGGGATGATCGGTCAAATGAACTCGATAATCTGATTAAATCCTATGATAAACGATTGGATGAACAGATTCTGGCTAGATCAGCATCAGGAGTCACTTTCCCAAATGATGAGCTGAAAAATCAAGGAAAAATATTATTACCTAGTTACGATGTAAAACAAGTGGCTTCTGAGTTCGTCCAAGAAATTTCCAGAACTGTTTGGAACATCAAAATACCTAATGGTTTCGAACCCAACTTTATTTGGATTCCCTTCAACTTGAAGGGATTTCGCAAAGCTCACCTCAATTTTGCGGATGCATTTTATCAAAAATATAAAGTCTCGCAAGATGCTGTGCTCATTATTTTAGCTGCCTTGTCACTTAGAGTGCTAACATTATGGCAACGTTTTGGAAGCACGTTGTTCTTTCGCTATTGGCAACGGGCATATGAAGGGCCAATATTACGCGAAGAAATCCAAAACGAATTATACTCCTTTCTACCTGCTGCTACTGATATTCTCGGTATCAATTCAGACACATTGGATGACGGAACTATAACCAATAATCAGGCCGTTTGACCTGATCTGTCAAAGCAGTCTGTTAAAGTCCCTCCAAACACACAATAAAGGAGGGATCTAATGGACATTGACGCATTACGAAAACACTTTCCAGATGAAGATGCTTGTCGTAAGTTCTTTGAAACTGTCCTATGGAAACAGGGACGATCTTGTCCGCGCTGTTTAAGCATGAAATCGTACCCTCTCAAAAGCCGTAACGGGCTTTACGAATGTGCTCAGTGCAAACGACAATTTACCGTTACTTGTCAAACACCCATGCACAGCACCAAACTGCCGTTGTGGAAATGGATTTTGGCGATGTTCTTGATGGCCAACTCCAGCAAGGGTATTTCTTCGATCTGCCTGGGCAAATGGATTGGCATTTCTCAGAAAAGTGCCTGGAAGATCGGCCACGCAATTCGCAAAATGATGGATCCAGGCGATGAACTGTTTCCAGCCCTTAACGGCATTGTTGAACTGGATGAAAAGTACGTTGGCGGCAAACCTCGGTATAAGAAAGGCGTGGTTCACCCTCCAGGTAAGGGAACGAAAAAACAGTGAATCTTCATTGCTGTTGAGCGCTGCGGCCCGGTTCGGGCCGCCCATGTTAGCAATGACAGTATTGACGTGCTGGCCCCTGAAGTGGGCCGATTTGTGGACCCGGAGTCTCATTTGATGACCGATCAGCTCCCGTCTTATAAACGTATTGGGTTGCGGTATGCATCTCACCAATCGGTGCATCATGGTATAAAAGAGTATGCCCGAGGTGAGGTTCACAATAATACCGCCGAATCGTTTGGCGCCCTTGTGGAAAGAGCCAAACAGGGAATTTTTCACTTTTGGAGTCCGAAACATTTGAATCGTTACCTGCATGAATTGGCTTTTCGCTGGAACCATCGTGAACCTAAACTTAAAAGGACCCGTAAAGGGAAGTTGAAGCTGGTGATGAAACCAATGCCGGTGATGGCCGTGCTGAGGTCTTTATTATCATCCGCAGCCGGCAAGCAGTTAAGACGCTCTGTCAATGGGGGTATCATCTGCTTGGAGACCAATTGATGTTAGCAAGCCTTCTTTTGGGTTATAGTTCCGTTATAATTAATGCGGTTATCTATAAAGTTCAAGCAACATATTTTTGATGATTGATCCGGCCATATAGCCGCCTCTTCGTCACTCCGGCGAAGGCCGGAGTCCAGAGAGGGTTCAACCCACGTTCCCAAATTCATCTGGATCCCGGCCTGCGCCGGGATGACGGTTATGGGGAATTGATAATCCCTGTTTGATGGATAGTTATTTGGGCTTTCTCTATAACCATGATAATCAATCCTATTCGGTTTTGTATTCCAACGATATTGGAAGAGCTAATGATGAAAAATATTCATAATATTAAACTGAGTGCCTTGGCTGTTCTGCTGGCTTTTCTGGTGGCCGGTTGCTCCGGTTACGGCAAAACCCTGATGGTGAGAAAAGGGATACCGGTCACCATTGATGAATTGGCGAACAATTCAGACGATTACAATGTCTACTATCATGGTAATAGCCCCAACCTTGTATCCGGCATCATTTTTGACCCTAAAGATGACCACAAGACGCTTGTTTTGGGTGGGCTATGGGTTCAGGAAACCAATAAAAGAGTGATCGCCAACGTCATTGAACAGATCAGAGGAAACGATTTTCCAGGATATCTTCCCACGCATTACCAGTTAATCGGCTCCAACAATGGAATCTATGGATATCTCTACACCGGATGGTTCCATGTCACGGTTAAACAGCTGGATAGAGAGACACTGTCTGTTTATGGTTTGAAGGGTCCCCCCGAATACGAAGATGCCGGCCCGGAGCACGCGTGTGTAACCTGTTAAAATTGATGACGTTGTAAAAAGGACCCATACCGATGCGACTGATGAGCCTCTTACTGATCGTTATCACAATGGCTGTGCCTGTTGCAGCCAAAGGCTTCCCCATAAAGGGTACAAAGGGCACCGAACTTGTGGCCGCACAGGTCGCTGTTTTCAATGAGCCCTGGGCCATGACGTTTCTGCCCGATGGCACTCTTTTGGTGACCGAGAAGAGAGGGGTCCTGTGGCATGTTACCAACGATGGATCGAAAACAGAAGTGCAGGGCTTGTGGAAAGTCGCC
>JAHEHB010000214.1 GCA_024644775.1 Deltaproteobacteria bacterium | reverse complement strand
CATCAGGATTATATCCGAACAGCCCGATCCAAGGGGTTACGGGGCGGCCGGATTCTATTCCGCCATGCCTTCCCCAATGCAGTGACGCCGCTGATTGCCCTGATGGGGGTCCAGCTACCGTTTTTGTTTTCCGGCGCGCTGGTCACCGAGACTATTTTTGGTTGGCCGGGCATGGGTCGGTTATTTGTGGATGCATTGACCATGAAAGAATACCCGATTCTGATGGGAATGGTGATATTCACGGCCATTGCCGTCATTCTCGGCAACCTGCTGGCCGACATCGGTGTCGCCCTGGTGGATCCCCGGGTGCGTCTGGAATAAATTGCTCCGTTTGAACCAAAAGAGCCGGTACGATGCTGACCATATGACCATATGTTAATCTGATAAGAGGCAGAAATAATGGAAACCAAACCTTTAGAGGAAACCACCCGGCAACTGGGCCGCTACGAAAGCCAGACCCGGCGGATCTTACGACGGTTCATGCATCACCATCTGGCCGTAGCCGGAGGTATCGTGGTCATTCTGCTGTTTGCCTCGGCCATATTCGCCGATTTGTTGGCGCCTCACGATCCCATCTATCTGGATACCAAAATGAAGTTTTTCGGTCCCTTTGAAAATCCAAATTATCCTCTGGGAACCGATGAATTGGGCCGCGACACTTTGAGTCGCCTGCTTTATGGAGGGCGAATCTCCCTGGTGGTCGGGCTGGTAGCAATGTTTGCCACGGTGGTCACCGGAACGATCATCGGTCTGGTGGCGGGTTACTACGGGGGTAAAATCGACAACATCGTCATGCGATTTGTGGACACCATGCTCTGTTTTCCCCAGGTCTTTATGTTGCTGGTTCTGGCGGCCTTCATCACCCCGACGCTTCTGTCCATATCCCTGATTATCGCCATCACCTCATGGATGGAAGTGGCGCGGATCGTTCGAGCCGAGATCCTGCATATCAAGGAGCAGGATTTCATACAGGCCGCTTCCGCGCTGGGAGCGTCGGGTTTTCGCATCATGTTTCGGGAGCTGATGCCCAATGCCATGGCGCCGGTGCTGGTATCGGCCACTTTACGGGTGGCACGCGCGGTGTTGATGGAATCCTATATCAGCTATTTAGGCTACGGCATTCAGCCGCCACTGGCCAGTTGGGGCAACATGCTGACCAACGCTCAGGGATACTTCGACACGGTCCCGTGGCTGGCCATTTTGCCGGGGGTGATGATCACCCTGACGGTAATGAGTTTTAATTTCTTGGGCGACGGGCTTCGTGACGCCTTGGATCCACGGCTGAAGATGTAGCGAATCATGTCGGCTGATACCATAGCCGGCACATAACCCCAACGGCTAAAAAGGAGGTAAGCCATGAAAAAGACAAAGAACACAGGAGTGACACGTCGAGAATTCATGAAAACCACGAGCAAGGCCGCAGCGGTCGCCGCTGTTGCCGGTACCGGCGTTGCATCGTTTGCACCGCCTGCCGCGGCCAAAAACAAGGATCGAATCATTTTCGGGATGTCTCAGGAACCGGTTCAATTCAACCCGATTCTCTATGTGAACCGCGGCACTGAGAACGTGCCCGAAGCCTGTATGTTCGATGCGCTATGGGACATCAATGAAAAAGGGGTATTCATTCCCAACCTGGCCACACAAGTGCCGAGCCTGGAAAACGGCGGTATTTCTCCGGATGGAAAGATCTGGAAGATTCCTCTAAAGCGGGAAGTCAAGTGGACCGACGGCGCCCCGTTTACCGCAAAGGATGTGGAGTTCACCTACCAGACCATCATGAATCCCAAGGTGGCCGTTCGCTCTCTCACCGGATTCGATCTCATTAAAAACTTCAAGATTGTCGATGACTACAATGTTGAGATCGAACTTAATAAACCCTTCACACCGTTTCTCTGGGCCTGGCAGGAGATGCATATTATTCCTCAGCACATCTTAAGCAAAGAGAAAGATATCAATACATCGACCTACAACAGCCAGCCCATCGGCACAGGCCCCTTCATGCTTAAGAGCCGGGTGGCCGGAAGTCACATGGTATACACCCGAAACCCGAACTACCATCGGGGGCCGGCTAGGGTCGAAACATTTGTGCACAAGTTTGTACCGGATGTATTGGTTCTTTACACCCAGGCCAAAACCGGTGAAGTCGACTACATGGGATTGTCCGGCGTTCCCTTTGATCGCTGGGAAGAGGCTAAAAAAATTAAAGGACGTAACTTTTTCTCGCTTCGGATGCCATGGGTACAGTTTATCTACTTTGACTGCGAAAAACCCCAGTTTAAAGATCCAAAGGTTCGCAAGGCGCTTTACCTTGCCTGCGAGATGCAAAAGTCCATCGATGACATTTACTTCGGACACCGGCCCCGAACCATGTCCTATCTGCACACCACCCATTGGGCATACAACTCGAATCTGAAGGAAGAGACCCCCAATCCTGAATTGGCCGCGAAGATGCTGGATGAGGCCGGATGGAAGGTGGGTTCGGACGGCGTTCGGGAAAAGGACGGGGTGAAGCTGAAATTCACCAATTCCACAACTTCCGGCGTTCCGTCCAGACAGGGTTGCCAGGCGCTCTTTCAGCAAAACTGGAAAGCCATCAACGTGGAGATGGAAATTAAAAATTTCCCCGCATCGGTGGTATGGGGCGAGTACACCACCAAATCCAAGTTCGATACCCTGTTGGTCGCCTGGGGGCCCCCCGTGGGGCTGGATCCGGACTACACCGCCCGGTGCCATTCCAAGATGATTCCGAACAAGTTCGGGGTCGGGTCAAACTATGTCCAGTATGCGAACCCTGAAGTCGATGCGCTTCTGGAGAAAGGCATAACCGTCAGCGACATGGAGGAGCGAAAGAAAATCTACTGGAAGCTACAGGAAATCCTTTTGGAGGAAGTCCCCTTTGCGCCCCATGGCGGCTCCATGCGAGGAGGTTTAAAAAAAGAGGAGCTGAAGGCCATTAAACCGAATCAGTATGTGACCGATGAAGCCTGGAATGTTCAGGACTGGTATTGGGCATAGTATCTCAACCGGCGGCACCTGTTTGACCCGGACACCTCGATGGCGAACAGGTGCCTCCAGGGTGTTAAAGTTAAAGGTGAGCTAAAATGGTCTAACATGTCTAAATTTAAGGAATTCTATTATTTTTATTTGAGTGATCCTTGCTTGTTTACCAGAGAAGCCTGTTCTCGACTTCGATCGATTATCTGGATCTACAATACATTTTAGCTCACTTTGAACACTTGAATTGATTTTGACCAGGGGGATTAAATGATACAACCATCAGTAATGGAGTGTAAAACTCCATATTTTCGTGTTCTCAGCGACGATCAAATCCGGGAGATCAAGCGGGCGGCTTTCGAAATCTTGTCCAGAACCGGTTATAAGGTCCTTCATAAAGGTGCGGTGGATCTTCTGAAAAAAGCCGGAGCCGTCGTGGAAGGAGATATTGTCAAAGTGCCCGAGTTTATCGTGCAGGAGTGTCTTCGAACGGCTCCCAAGGGATTTTCCCTTTATGACCGGCACGGCGGTCGCGTCATGGAGGTTGAAGGCACCAAAACGTATTACGGCACGTCTACAGCCAGCCCGAATACCAAAGATGCACTCACCGGCGAGATCCATGAAACCCGGGTGATCGACATTGCCTATGGCGCAAAAGTGGCGGATGCCCTTCCCTATATCGATTGGGTGATGCCCATGGGATCATCTCAAGATGTCCCCGCGCTAGCGGCGGATCTCTATGAATTTGAAGCGGTGGTCACGAATACCACAAAGCCCATCGTCTTTATCGGCTACTCGCCAAAGGGTGTAGAAATGGTCTATGAGATGGCAGCGGAAGTAGCGGGCGGACTGGATCAGCTTCGGGAAAAACCGTTTGTCGTTCTTTATCCAGAACCGATCACACCGCTAGTGATGCCGCCGGAGGTTGCAGAGCGTATATTAATCGCCGCGAAACTCGGACTTCCGCAAATTCCGGGGCCCTCGATGATGATGGGGGCGACAGCACCCGTGACCATTGCCGGTGCCGTCGCTCTGCTAACCGCAGAAGCATTGATGTCGTTAACATTGGTGCAGCTTTGCCGACCGGGAGCTGCCTGTCTCCTGAGCGGTAACATCGGCGCTATGAACATGAGAACCGGCCTTAGCGGGGGAGGCGGGCCGGAGAGAAGTCTTGGTATTGCGGCCCAGGCCGAAGTCGCCCGTTCCTTCGGGCTGCCGACGTGGGGTCTTGCCGGAACCACCGCATCCAAGGTTCTGGATGCACAGGCAGGAATTGAAGCTACTTTTCACATTTTAGCCCAAGCTTTGGCTGGATTGAATCTCATCCATGACGTTGGATATATGGATCAATCCATGGTGTGTTCCACGGAAATGTTGGTTATGGGAAATGAAATCATCAGTATGGTCGATCAATTTATGCAGGGAGTTGAAGTAAACGCCGAAACACTGGCCCGAGACCTGATCCATCGTGTCGGTCCCGGCGGACATTTTCTGGATCGGACTCATACGGCAAAACACTTCAAAGCGCATCTCTGGGAACCGGACCTGAGCACACGCTTAACATACAACGCATGGAAGGCGGATGGTTCAAAGGACATGGCCCAGAGAGTTCAGGAGCGGGTAAGACATATTCTCGAAACCCACCAGGTTCCGGAATTACCGGGCGGTGTTCTGGCATCCATCGAAAAAATACGAAAAAGGGGTGAAGAAGCGCTCATCTAATCAATTCGATTACTATCCGTCCAGTAGTTCTCAGTGAAGTTGTCATGGCCGTCATCCGCCGAATAATCACATTTTCAGCCGCCTGAAACTCGTGGATAAGTGAGTGTAAAACCGGACTTTGCCCGTTATTAAACAAGATGATGGTCTCAAAACAGATATCCATGGGTTAAAATATGCTTTTCAGACGTCCGGTTCAACACTCACTAACCCGCTTCAAACAGTCAGGCGACTGAAAATGTGACCATTCGGCTCCTGCTTGTATGTTCACCGAGAATTGCTGCTATCCATCGACCCGTCGATACGGCACACGCTCGTTTTTATCCTTACACGGAAATATTTGGCGTTATTTTTTATTGACCCGCCCACAGGCTTTGTCTCATCATCACCAAAAGTTATGTCAGTCGTTGTGCGGAAGCAGTTTGTCCAGGAGTTTATCGTATTGAGCAGGCGGTTCAGGTTGGAATTTGAGAAACACCGGAATCGGGTAACGCTGTCCTCCTTTGTGCGATGCTTCAAGCCCCTCGATAATCTCTTCGGCCTTGGCCCAGGGCATGGCGAACACCAACTGCCCGTCCCCCACCATTCCGAAGATACGATCGCCATTGCCGGGCAGAACATAGCGGCAATGGTGATCGATTAAGACTCGGCTCAGGTATTGCGCACATCCCTGGCCGCCCGAGGAATCCGAAGAGATGGTTCCCCCCCGCTTGAAGACGGCTGCCTGCACCAGCCGCATCACCTGGGCCGTGTTGGCGTATATCACGACGATGTCCGGCTCAAATTCCGCCCGATGCACAGGGGCTGCCAGCAGAGCCTGACAGCGGCCAGATTCCAGTCGTGGGACCTGGCGCATGCGGCGGGATCTTGCACGGGTGGTTTGAGTAAACGGTGTAACCGACTCTTCACCAGCCAACATGGAGGGGATCATCTCTGCCATTCCGAGCACAACCAGGCCCGTGGGACAGCAAATGTCCTTTTGGGAAAGGATGAGTTCCCACCCGTAGCGGCGGGCCATGGCCATGGCCTGGCAGGTATACAGCGTTTTGCCCATGTCCAGATGCGGTATCTTGGCATGGGGGTGCTCGCGCCGAAGCTGTTGGGGTTCGAATTCGCTCAGCAATTTAACCGCCACCGGAAACTCGTCCAGTCGAAGATAACGATTGAGTATCCGGTCGAAATGCTTGAGGTCCGGCTGAACGTTCATCGGTCTATTTTTTTTCATACAATTTCTCAAAGACGGGGGTTTTACGGGTGGAAATCGGCAATTGGCCGGGTGCTACCCATTCTATGTTAGGTCTTATCCTGAGCCTTTTATTCAAGGCCCAACCTATCTCCTCTGCTAAACCGGCTAAATCCGGTTCACGCGCCGCCGCACCGTACTCCAACTGTAGTCTGAGCGGAGGTGCCACTCTGGGCGGCGGTTGATCCAGGACAATTCGCATTTCCCCGGTCACTCGGGGGCTGAAGGAGGAGATCACTTCCCTGATAGCGGCCGGATATACGTTCACCCCTTTTACCACCAGCATATCATCGGTTCGTCCGATAAGTTTCATGCGTTTTCCGGGAAAGCCACAATGGGGGCAGGGCTCGGTGAAAATCTGGACGATGTCTCCAGACGCGTATTTTAAGAGCGGTGCCGCTTCCCTTTTTAGCGAAGTGATCACCATCTCCCCGATAGCACCATCGTTTACCGGTACCGGTTCCTTGGTCTCGGGGTTTACCAAATCTTCAAAGCTGGTGCATAGATCAGGCGACATGCCGTGCAGGCCATGGTATTCGTCTGCGTTGCAACTGATGGCGATAGCGTGGCCGGCCGGCGCCCAATAGTCGTAGGCTCTACAGCCGTAGCTTTCCTCCAGCCGGCTTTTCACCTCAGATATGCTCACGCCCATCTCGCCGGTGAGCATTATACCCTTAAGCTTCAGATCGCCGACGGTTTTATTGATTACCATCGGTGCCCGCTCCTTGAGATACTCGGCGAGAGAGGGTGTACACATCAGGTAATGAGGTCGTGTCTGATCCGCAAAGCGTAGCATCAGTTCCGAACTGGCCCGGGCATCCACGTCGATGGGAAGTGCCCCCAAGTTTCGAATCCCCCAGAGGGTCATTGTGGTCGCATAGATACCCAAGGCGAAAATGAAAAGAATTCGATGCCCTTTACCCACACCGATAACGGCCAGCCGATGCCCCAGCGCCTGACCGATAATCTCGATGTCTTTTTTGGTGAAGGTGTAGGTGAACGTGGGAATCCCGGTGGTGCCGGAGGTGGTGCCTGTCAAATGCAACTCCTCCACCGGCACGCACAGGTGCATCCCGAAGGGGTGATTGTTCCTTTCAAGCGATAGTTGCGTGCTTAGACGCTCATCCTCCTTGGTCATCAGAACCGGTATTCGGCAAAGATCCTCCAGGGTGTGAATATCCTGAGGTTTGGCTCCCATGGCATGCAGTTTTTCGCGATAGAACTCTGAGTTCCGGTAGCAATAAGTAATCTGGCGATTCAGCGCTTTTTCCTGTAAAGCCCGGATGCGGTCGGGAACCTCATCGGAGGGGATATGATTTAAGGCAGGATTGCTGAAGTAACCCGGCACAGCCATGAGAAACTCCTTATTCGAAACGATAGGTACAGATCTGTTGTTTTTTACTAATGCCGCCATTGGTTATTGTCAAGGAGAATTTAGGGTCTGTTTTCGGCCAGTTGAGAAAGCTCTCGATGAGACAATATCGGGATTCATGGATAATCTACCGCCCCCTGAAGACAGGTTTTCTCTTTTCGAGAAATGCTTGGAATCCCTCTTTGGTATCTTGCGTTGAAAAGGTCGCTCGCCGCATGGCCTCTCCCATGCGAACAGCATCGTGGAAGCTCATATTTTGGCTTCGAATCGCCACCTCTTTTGTGCATCGTACAGCGATCGGCGCAACCTTGCATAGACGCTCGGCCCACGCCATGGCTTTGCCTGATAGCTCGGTATCGGGGACGACCTCATTGACCAGACCGGTTCGATGCGCCCAGGCGGCATCCTTTCGCTCTCCCATCAGCAACAATTCAAGGGCATGTCCAAGTCCCATGATTTGGGTCGCCCTCATGGCTCCTTCTATCGTTGGGGTGCCCACGACCACCTCGGGAAAGGCAAAGGTTGCGCTTTCCGCAGCAATTCTAAAATCGCAGGCCATGACTAGTGTCAATCCTTCTCCGATGCAGTAACCGTTCACCGCCGCGACAATCGGTTTGTAGAGTTCGAGCCCGCATTGGAGATCGATATGGAAAAAGGAATCCCACAAACTGGGTATGGATTCATTATTTTTAAGCGTCTGGGTCAATTCTTTGATGTCGGCACCCACACTGAATGCCTTGTTACCGGCACCGGTAACCACGGCGACCCAGGCTTCCGGGTCTTCGCGAAATCGCATAAAGCTCGAATTGAGTTCCTGATGCATGATCTTGTTGAAAGCATTCATCACTTTCGGCCGGTTCAGCGTGATCTTAACAATACGTCCGAATTGTTCATACATAACCGCCATGAGTCAACCTCCATACTGTAAAATCTAATTACTCGTCTGAGAAACCTGGTAAAATCCCAAATCCCAAGCACCAAATTCCAAATAAATCTCAAATTCCAATATTCAATGACCAAACAGGTAAGGCAATACCATTTTGCATTTTGCGTGGCTCAATCCCAACCCCTGAACCCCAAACCCCTAAATCCTCGTCTGAGAAACCTCGTTTCTTATTATGATGAATGGCGGTGCTGGCACCCGAAACCTTATCCGCCACCGGTGCAAAACCACCCACTTCTTACCGGCCTCCTGATTGGGCTATTGTGCAATTGGGGCTTAAGCGTCTTTCTCGTAACGTTTTTCCAAAAGATTCGTTTTACCCGTCGCGCTTGTCGACACTGGAAGTATCCCGGGAAGAACCATCTCGACCCTGGTTCTGAATCGCAAGAGATGATGAATCTTGTCTTCAATTTCATTGGTAAGAAGACCAGCCTGTTTCTGAGTCAATTCGGAATTATACTCAACCCTCACAGGCAATGGCGGTCGAACCACCGGTGGTGGATTCTCGAGCACAATACGGATATTCCCCGTGATCTTGGGGCTAAACGTCATCAGCCTTATCGAATTTGGCCTTATAGTAGGGAGACTGTTCATAACACCTTATTAGTTGCTTTTTCAGTTTCCCAAACTGGAGCTTTTTCATCTCTTCTCTATCCATCAATTCAACTCGAGGATTCCAAAGCGGTCTTTCTTCATACAACATTGAAAAGCCTCCTTTATTGTTGAAAATGTGGCACCCGCTATAAGTAGTTTGTATGGATAAGAATTTTTGTAACTGAGATGTTTGGCTTA
>JAHEHB010000213.1 GCA_024644775.1 Deltaproteobacteria bacterium | reverse complement strand
AAACTCGTAAGAAAATCGGTTTGTCTGATCCGGCCGCAGGCCCACCCGTGCAAACAGTGCTGCCACCCGATCCTCCTTTTCCTTTCCCGCTGAGATATTATGGATGGTCAGCGGCTCTCCCACAATTCGTCCTGCGGACATTCGAGGGTTGAGTGACGAGTAAGGATCCTGGAAAATCATTTGCATTTCCCGCCGGATCGTCTGAATTTCACTCGATCCGAGATGGGTAATATCCCTACCGTTCAGTTTTATGGTTCCGGCAGTGGGTTCGATTAGTTTGAGTGTCGTTTTGCCGGCAGTAGACTTGCCACAGCCGCTTTCCCCCACCAGCCCTAATGTTTCGCTCTGATTAATGTCAAATGACACCCCGTCGACAGCAAGCACAATGACCGCAGATCGGGAAAGAAAACCCGAACGGATGGGAAAATGCTTTTTCAGATCGGTCACTTCCAGCAAAGGTTGGGAACCGCCGTTTGATCGGTGTTGTACAGGGCTTTGTTTCATGCACCCTCCCCAAACACCTGATCGGCATGCCAGCAGGCCACCCAGTGATCCGTACGCCTCTCTTCTATTGGCGGGTAGGTCTTCCGGCAAACATCCGATGCCCAGCTGCACCGCGGTTGGAAGACGCAGCCTTTCGGCAGATCATAAAGGGAAGGCACCATGCCCTTGATTTCGGTCAGACGCAATCGGCCGGAGTCGTCCTTTGCAGCAGCATCCAAACGGGGAATGGAACCGAGCAATCCGTGAGTATAAGGATGACCGGGGGATTCGAACAATTCATCTACAACTGCTTCCTCCACTTTCTTGCCGGCGTACATCACCAATACGCGCCGCGCGTTTTCGGCGATGACGCCCATGTCATGGGTAATGAGAACGATGCCGGTTTCCAGCTTATCCTGCAGTTCACGAATCAAATACAGGATCTGAGCCTGGATGGTCACATCCAGTGCGGTGGTGGGCTCGTCTGCGATCAATACATTGGGGTTGCAGGAAAGCGCCATGGCGATCATCGCCCGCTGGCGCATACCGCCGGACATTTGATGCGGATATTCCCGTGCGCGGCGCTGGGGTTCCGGAATTTGCACCAAACCTAGCATTTCCACGGCCTTCTTCATAGCCTCTCGCTTGGAGAACCCCTGGTGCAGAATGAACGTCTCGCTGATCTGGTCACCGACGGTCAGAACCGGATTCAATGAAGTCATCGGCTCTTGAAAAATCATCGATATTTCGTTTCCCCGGATCCGCTGCATCTGGGATTCCGGCAATTCCACCAGATTCGAATCAAGGAGACGGATGGCGCCTTGCACAATCCGACCCGGTGGATCGGGAATGAGGCGCAGAATGGATAACGCAGTGACACTTTTTCCGCAGCCCGATTCCCCCACGATGCCCAGCGTTTCACCTTTACCGAGCACGCAGGACACACCGTCGACCGCACGCACCACCCCCTGGCGGGAGAAAAAGTGCGTGTGGAGATTTTCGATCTCCAGCACGTTTTGCGTTTGGATGGCAGGTGATTCCCGCCTGTTGGAATCGAGTTTCATTGTGGTTATTGTTAAAGAATTGTTCGGTGTCGTGTTAAATCATATGGAACATGTCCGGTAACGCGGACTTCATCTCAAATATGGTAACCCTTCTGGATTGTCAACCGACATTTTTTCTTAAGCTATCGCACAAGTCTCTTCGTTTACGGCCAAATTACCTCGTGATCGAAGGGATAGACCGATCTTTTGAGACGCTTGTATGGAACTCCTATGATCGGCTCTGCCATAGATCAAATCTGTTCATGGTTTTTCGCCGGCGGATCGGGTGTCAGGTTTCGGTAAATGCCAAATCCTGAATCATAAGCACCAATTTGGTAGAAACTGAAGGCCGACCCCGGTGAAAGATTGTCCACTTCATGAGTGACTGCGACACAGCGGGTCGAATTCGGTTGCTGATCCGCCTTGCGGCGGAAAACCTCATCACTGCTGGTAAACGTGACCATGCATATCACCCCTCCGGGGTGGACCAAAGCCGTTCCCTCTGGACCCGGATCTTTACCGTTGGACGATTCGAAGTTGTGGATCCAAAACGTCTCGCAAACCGTCGCCCAAGAGGTTGATACTCAATACCGTGATTGAAATGGCCAGTCCGGGTAAAGTAGCTACCCACCAGGCACCGAAAATCATGTACTCCCGCCCCTCTGCCAGCATGCCTCCCCAAGACGGTGTCGGCGGCTGTGTTCCGAGACCGAAAAAACTCAACCCGGACTCCAAAATGATGAGTTGAGCGAGCTGGACGGTGGCAATGACGATAATGGGGGCAACGGCGTTGGGCAGAATATGAGAGAAGATAACACGCAGATCCCCAGCTCCCAGGGCAATGGAGGCTTCAGCGAATTCCTGGTGTTTGAGGGATAAAACACTGGCGCGAATCGTCCGGGCATAGACCACCCATTGGCTTATGGCCAAGACCAGCACGAGCGCCACCATACTGCGGCCGACCACAGCCACCATGGCGATGGCCACAATCAGTACCGGGAAAGCCAGTTGAACGTCGGCTGCCCGCATCAGCAAATCGTCGATCCATTTCCCATAGTACCCGGCAACGAGTCCGACCAGGATACCAAACATGGCGGCAACAAGAACGCCCATGGTCCCGAGGATGAGGGAGATCTGGCCACCGAAAAGAAGACGACTGAGGACATCACGTCCCAGGGCGTCGGTACCCAGGGGGTAGGTCAAGCGACCCTTCTCGGCCCAAAAAGGCGGTAACAGTCGTACCGATAGATCCTGGGCAATGGGATCGTGGGGAGACAGGATCACCGCCAGACCGACGGCCAAAACCATGGCGAAGAATCCACTGCCGCCCAACACCACCATGCGGTTCTGTGCCAACCGTCGCCACAGCTTGGGGCGATCCTTTGCGAAACCCTCGTCCGCATCGTCCAACGCCTTACGCCCCGGGTCGGGTAAGGAGACTGTATTTGAGGGATTCTGACCCTCCTTTTTAGATATCTTTCGGTCTTTTTCCACCATTCAATATTCGATCCTCGGATCCAGAAACTTGTACAATAGGTCCAGTAGCAAGTTGATGACGACAAAGGCGAGCGCAGACATCAACAAGACCGCCTGAAGAATCGGGAAATCCCGGCGCTCAATCGATTGTACCACCAACTGACCGATACCGGGCCAGTCGAAAATCGTCTCTGTAATGACGGCGCCGCCGATAAACGTGCCCACCAACAGCCCCAGCACCGTCACAATGGGAAGGGATGCGTTTTTGAACGCGTGGTAACAGACCACGATCCATTCCTTCAAGCCTTTGGCATAGGCGGTGCGCACATAATCCTTCTGGAGGACCTCGAGCATGCTGGATCGCGTCAACCGCGTGATCAATGCAATGTTCGGGGCACCCAACGTGATCGTTGGAAGGACATAGTTCTTCCAGCTGCTCATGCCGGTAACAGGAAGCCAATAGAGTGTCAGGCTAAAGATAAGGATTGCCATGATTCCCAACCAGAAATTCGGAATGGATTGCCCCAGGGTGGCGAACAGGATTGTGACTAAGTCCAAAATACTGCCGCGATTCACCGCGGCCAGGATTCCCAGAGGGATCGATACGATGATCATGAGCGCGGCAGCCGAAGCGGTCAGCTTTAAAGTTGCGGGCAGGCGTTCCATAAGTACCTCGCTAGCCGGCACCTGAAACTGGAACGATTCGCCGAAGTGACCCGATACGGCATCTCTCACAAAGATGGCGTACTGGATATAGATAGGCTCGTTTAGGCCCATCAATTCGCGCATCTCCTCAATTTCAGCTTCCAGGGAACCTTCGGGAAGTAACAACTGGGCGGGGTCGCCCGGAACGACGCGCAACAGAACGAAGACGAATACAGAGATTCCGAACAGCGTTATAAGCGAGTGAAAGATGCGACGTCTTAAGTATTTCAGCAACTAAACCATCCTACAAATCGAGAGCCGGATGGATCGATGCTGCAGCCTCCCGGCACCACAGCTCCGATCCAAGCCGACTTAAAGCGCGATCGTCTACAATAATACGGACAGGAGAAATATCAGCCCAAAGACGCGTCCCGGGCCACGATGGCGTTGTTGGAATAGTGCGTCACACCAGTGACTTTGTTGTTGACACCATGATGCAGCAAGGGATTGTAAAGCCACACCCACGGACATTCCTCCCAGAGGATTGCCTGTATTTTGGCATACACTTCCTTGCGCTTTTCGCGGTCAAGAGTCTGCCGAGCCTTGTACAAAAGCGCCATAACGTCTTTGTTGTCGTAGCGCCACAAGTTACCCGTCATGAAATTACGGAATAAAGAAAAATCGGCGTCACCCGTCATACACGACCATCCGGTGTAGAAAAGGTCGTATTCACCGGCCGCGCGTCGCTTTCGCGATAAGGCAAGTTCCAAATCGTTAATGACGACATTGATACCGATCTTTTTCAGATCGCCGACAACGGCCTGGGTCACTTCAAGCCCTTTGGTATAGAGGCCCTTTAATAGCAGGATATCCAATTTCCGCATACCGTTTCCGTAGCCGGCTTCCGATAGAAGCTTCTTGGCCTTGTCCGGGTCATACGAGTAGGGTTTGTGCTTGGTGTAGGCGGGTACGCTCGACGCCATGGGGGCATCGGCAATAACCGCCTGTTTAAGAAGGATGTTGTCGACGATGGATTTTACATCGATAGCATAGTTGAACGCCTGCCGTACACGCACGTCGTCAAGCGGCTTATGTGAGCAATTGAATGCCACGAACATGTACTGAACGCTCTCGATGTTTTCGATATGGGCGTTTTTGTTGTTCTCGAACTGAGCGATGGATTCCGCCGGCAGGTTGTCGACCACGTGGGTTTCACCCACCAGTACGGATGCCATCCGTGTTGATTGTTCGCGGATGTAACGGAAAGTGATTTTCGATAGAGCGGGCTTACCCCCCCACCAGTCAGGGTTGGCTTCGGTCTCCAGTCGGTCGCCTTTTAGCCACCGTGTGAATTTAAACGCACCGGTGCCGGCCGGCTTGCTGAAAAATCCTTCCTTTTGGCCGGCTTCTGCCGGGAGTATGCCGGTCCAGCTTAAATTTGCAAGCAGCGGCGCATACGGGTCTTTGGTGCGGACAACGGCCGTATGGTCGTCCACCACATCGACCCCTTCCAAGGTATCCCACAGAAACCCTTTCTGCGGGCTTTTGTAATCGGGGGCGATAATTCTTTCGAGTGAGAACTTCACGCTTGTGGCGGTAAAAGGTTCGCCGTTATGAAACTTTACGCCCTTTCGAAGTTTAAACTCCCATGATCGGTCGTCAATGCTTCGCCATGACTCTGCCAGCAGGGGCACGAAATTGCCCTTCGTATCCTGTTCAAGCAACGCTTCGTAAAAATGTGCGTGAACACCCCAGGCCGTAATATAAAAATGCGAGTGAGGGTCCATGACCATCCAGTCTTCCGAGAGGCCGATAACGAGATGACCTCCTGATTCTTCGGCAAATACTACGTTTCCAGTCGCTGTCAAAGCGGCCAGCCCGGCCATCGTCTTCAACATGTCTCGTCGGGTAAGATTTAATTGGTTCACCATCACAAATCCTCCTTTCGTTTTAAATGAATCGGTATGTGCATCTGGGGGTTAATACATCGCAAGCCGATGGTTCGTTGTGAATATCGCAAACCGATGATTCCTCGTCAACGATCGCGCCTGACGGTTAATCTGACGTATAAATGGACTAGAAACGTGCGCTTTTTGGACCAAAAGTTTCCAAAGTGTTACGGTTGTATCTTTGTACCTTTGAGCGTTTTAAGGTATCTTTTCGATCCTGTCAAATAGAGTTTAGCGTTTAGCTCCTTATATGCTGATTGTTTGACTAAATGGATCAGACAATTTCGATTGGGTATTGCATTCAATAGGCATTTTGAGTGTTCAGTGTTCAGGGATTCAGTGTTCAGGAGGGGGAGGAGGATCAGACGAGACTCTGCAGGTAGGTTTTCGAGTGAGTCTGATAACTCAGGACGGCCTGGAGAAATCACTGGAGAAACACTTGCCGGAGTCAGAGCGCCGGTGGACAATACAGGGAGGATCATCGCTCCTGAACTCCGAACACTGAACACTCGCATTACCTGAGGCGTCGAAACAATGATCAACGTTGATTCAAAGTTGAAGGGAATTTCAAATATGTTTGGTTAGAGTGTTCTGAATCTAATGAACAGACCCTTCGGTCATAGCTGCAAAATGGCAGGCACACGGGCGGCCATTTCCGAACCGGTCCACGAGTCCCGGTTCCTGCCTGCTGCAGACCTCCTCAGCCCTCCAGCAGCGTGTGCGAAACCGGCACCCTGACGGAAGATGGGCTGGGCTGGGCACATCACCTTCTAAAACAATCCGCTGCCGTTTACCGCGGAGAGACGGGTCGGATATGGGCACCGCCGATAGAAGGGCTTGGGTGTAAGGGTGTGCAGGTCGGGTATACAGATCAATAGTGTCACCCATCTCCACGATTTTGCCCAGATACATGACCGCCACACGATTGGCAGTGTGTCGAATCACGGAGAGATCATGGGAAATGAACAAGTAGGCCAAATCCAGCTCTTTTTGAAGATTTTGCAAGAGGTTGATAATCTGGGCTTGAATCGAAACATCCAAAGCCGATACCGGCTCATCAAGGCAGACAACCTGGGGATTGAGGGCAAGTGCCCGGGCGACCCCGATACGTTGGCGCTGTCCTCCCGAAAATTCATGGGGGTAGCGATTTCGGTGTTCGGGATTCAGTCCCACCAGGACCATCAGTTCTACCACCCGATCCCTTTGTTTCGCCGTGTCGTAGAGGGCGTGGATAGCGAGCGGTTCGGCAATGATTTTTTCCACCGTCTTTCTCGGATCCAATGACGCATAGGGATCCTGGAAAATGATTTGTATGTTTCGGCGAACGGCTTGGAGTTGCTTCCGGCTGTATAAAGTGATGTCAACGCCTTTGAAAACGATGGCTCCCTCAGTGGGTTCAAGCAGGCGGACAAGCATTCGACCCACCGTAGATTTGCCACAACCGGATTCCCCGACGAGCCCCAGCGTCTCGCCGGCTTTGATGGAAAAGCTGACACCATCCACCGCACGTATCGGCGCAATATTCCAGGTGAACCATCCGGCGCTGGAGCTAAAAAGTTTTACCAGACGCACGACCTGCAAAATCACTTCACCTTTCGGAATGTGAGTATTCAGCCGATCGATGTTGTCCGCGGTATCGTCCATTGATCCCCTCAGTTTAAATCCACCGCGACGTTTTTCCCCAAACTTTTTCGGAACGCCGCCATATCGCGGTGGAAGTGACATGCGGAGCGGTGGCCGGCGTCCAGGTGATACAATGGTGGTAGTTCCTTATAACAGCGTTGCCTTCCCTCCGTTAGTTGGCATCGAGGGCGGAAGGCACATCCGACGGGTAGATTGATCAGACTGGGGGGGCGTCCGGGAATGGGGATCAAGTCAGCCGTTCCCTCCAGCCGCGGCAAACAGGCCATCAGCCCCAATGTATAGGGATGTCTCGCATCGTGAAAAATCGTGTTGACATCGCCGGTTTCAACCAACCTTCCCCCGTACATGACCGTAACACGGTCAGCCAGCTCCGCTATGAGGCCAAGATTGTGTGTAATCAGAGCCATTGCCGAGTTCGTCTCCTTTTGGGCCACATGGAGAAGTTCGAGCACCTGCGCCTGTATGGTTACGTCGAGCGCAGTGGTGGGTTCATCGGCAATAAGTAATTTGGGTCGATTCGCGATGGCCATGGCGATCATCGCGCGCTGGCGCATGCCGCCGGAAAATTCGTGGGGATATTGATCGAAGCGGGTCTCCGGACTGGGCACGCCCACCATGCCCAACAACTCGATACCCCGTTTTCTGGCATGTGTTGTGGAAATATCCGGATCGTGGGCTGTCAGGGCCTCGGTAATTTGTCTGCCGATTTTTATGACCGGATTCAGCGATGTCATGGGATCCTGGAAAACGACGGCGATTTCTTTTCCACGAATTTGTCGAAGTCTCTTTTTAGACAAGGACAATAGGTTCTCACCCTGCAACCGAACCTCACCGCCGGTGATGCGACCCGGAGAAGGGATCAGGCCCAGGGTCGAAAGGAAGGTCACGCTCTTCCCGGCGCCGGATTCGCCGACGATGCCCATGGTTTCTCCGGAATAAATGTCGATACTGACATCGGTAACCGCATTTACGACGCCTTCCGGGACCTTAAAATGAACGCCGAGATTGCGAATCGAAAGAATGGGCTCGGCCATGGCAACGCCTCCTTTTTGCTTGACTCATATAAAAGAATAATAAAAACTGCAAGTATGAGATGTTTGCATCATGCTCGTTTTCCGGTTTTCATGCAATCGAAGCATCGTTACATAGAAAACAACCGGTTTGGCATTTAACCATTTGACGTGCTCTGTCATGTATTCAAACAAGGGGGAAATTGTTTATGGCAACCGATTTTAAACATTTATTTCAGCCGATTAAGATAGGGACAGTGGAACTTAAAAATCGGCTGGTAATGCCGGCCATGGGAACCCGATATTCTAAATTTGGCGGATGGATTTCGGATCAACTGATTGATTATCTTTCAGAACGAGCGAAAGGAGGAGTGGGTCTCGTTACAGTGGAAATGGCGGCGGTGACATTTTCTGGAAGGATTTCAAATTACTCTCCAGGCATTTATGACGACAGACTGATTACCGGTTTAGAGAAATTAGCCGCTGCGGTGAAGCGTGCAGGGGCAAAGGTTGCAATTCAGCTCGCCCATGGGGGTGCGGGTTCTGGTTCGTCGGTGACCGGGGTTCAACCGGTAGCACCCTCACCGATTGCACGATTTAAAGGAGAAACCCCCAGAGAGCTTAGTTTAAAGGAGATTAGAAGCTTGGTGAAAGCGTTTGCAATGGCTGCGAAAAGAGCTCAAAGGGCTGGTTTCGACGCCATTGAGATCCATATGGCACATGGTTACCTTATCGACCAATTTCTGTCTCCACTTACCAATAATCGAAATGATCCCTATGGCGGCGACGTAAACGGCAGAGCCAAATTCGCAATGGATATTTTAAGATTGAGCAAGGAAACTGCC
>JAHEHB010000587.1 GCA_024644775.1 Deltaproteobacteria bacterium | reverse complement strand
ATCCTTTATCTTTTCCTTTGCTTTGTCGATATCAGTCAGGCGGTGATCTTGAATCTCCGGCACCTGGTAGTATTGCACAAACCCTTCTTCCGGTGTAAAATAATGGCCGGCAGGGAACTCATGTACTTGAGGCACATCAGCCAGGCTCATGGCCCCAAGCTCTGAGGTAAAGTAAAATCCTTCGCCTTTGTATCCGTAATAAAGCGGTTTGATGCCGATGGGATCCCTAGCAAGCAGGTACGTCCCTTTTTCTTCATCAAAAACAGCAAAAGCAAACATACCGTCAAGGGATTCCACACATTTGGGGCCTTTTTCCTGGTAAAGATGAAGCACGGCTTCAGAGTCTGATTGGGTAGTAAATTGATATTCATTTTCCAGAGTGGCCCTGATGGACTTAAAATTGTAGATCTCTCCGTTGGCAATGATACCTTTCCGATTCCCGGCGGCCAGAATAGGCTGATGACCGGTGGCCACATCGACGATAGACAGCCTTGTATGGCCTACCGTAAACTGATCACTGCTGTGAATCCCCCTGTCATTGGGGCCTCTATGGGTTAATGCATCCAGCATTCGGTTAACAGTGTCCTCATCTTTTATACCAAAGCATCCTGCTATGCCACACATACGTTCTCCTTGTAAAAAATTTGATATATTTTAGTTAAGTTGAGTAATTCGGTTTATTCGAACTACCAATTATTTGCGATCTTATAATCGCATGAAGCAACACCGGTTCTTGCTTACATTTGGCTTGGATTGAGCAAGCTTCGGCAGAAAAAAATCTCGACGTTTCATACATCATTATCTCCTTTCATTCCTGATGCCACTATCGGTGAACTGACAAAAGCTTAGTCAATTAATATACAAACGATTGGTGCCATAATCAATGGGGTATGAACAGTATTTGCAGGTATACGATCGCGCAAATCAAATGCGAATGTGTCTGGCTCCAAAAGATTTGACCGGACCGGCTACAGAAAACCGGCTATAAAAAATACATTCTTCACCTGTTTGCCTTCTCCGCGAAAGGCTTTTAATTTGTGGCCAATCCAATTATGTTGCATATGGTAATGCAACCAAACGACGGGAGGATGCCATCAGCTTACAAAAAGGCTACCGATCATATGCAATCAGCCGGGGTTCATTGGATATTGACGATCTGCTGTTTCGTTGTTTCGGATTTATCTGCAATAGAAGTATCACCATGGATCCGTCCGACATTGAAATGATAGCCGCTCTGGAGCGGCGCATGGCCAACATCGTCTACTATGACAATCCGGAAAAAAACCGGAAAAAGCGCATGAAACTGCTCACTAAAAATGTTTTCTCTATTCTAGAGCGCATTTCTCCAAAAGATTGTTTTTTCGGAATTCACCCCGGTGATCCGGGACGCGTAGGTTTCTGGCCGGAATCTCTCCGATTTCAACCGTAATGTCCATCGTTGCACGGCCTCTTCAAATGAAACCCTGCAGATGATTCATCGGCTGGGCGCAGCAAACACAATGAGAAATCAAAATCTTGATAGGACAGAAAAAATCAGCCTTTTTCTCATCACGATTGTCCTTTTTCAGATACTGATTGTTGCATTGGGGAGATGATCATCATTACGGGGGTGCTGTACACCGCCTGAATTAGAATCAAAATCTGATGCAGATCTTTCCGAAATGCTTGCCTTGCCGAAGATATTCCATCGCTTCTTTAAGTTCTTCAAATGGAAAGACCTGATCGATCACTGGCTTGACTTGGTGCTGGCTAATGGCCCGAGTCATGGCTTCGAATGAGTCGCGGTGGCCGACTGTGATTCCCTGAAGGCGCAGTTTTCGAGTGACGATTAACCCGAGACTCACTCCCATATTCAGGCCGGAAAGCACACCGATCATGCTGATCGTTCCACCTGGTCGAGTTACTCGTAGGGATTGGGGTAATGTTTTTTCACCGCCTACCTCAATGATATGGTCGACCCCTTTGCCCCCACTGAGCTTTTTAACGGCTTTGCCCCACTCCGGAACGGTTTTATAGTTTATGCCTTCGTCGGCACCCAGCGTGACAGCCTTTTTGAGCTTATCGTTGCTGCTGGAGATGACAATCACCTTGGCACCCAGCAACATACTGAATTGCAGAGCGAATGTGGAAACACCGCCGGTTCCCTGCAACAATACCGTGTCTCCGGACTTGACATCTCCTTCCGTGACCAGCGCACTCCATGCGGTTAAAGCGGCACAGGGAAGGGTTGCGGCTTCCTCATGCGTTAGGTATCCGGGTGCTTTCGATAGACCGTCCTCATTTACGACCATATATTCTTGCATTACCCCGTCTATAGGTCCACCTAAAGTGGACGTGATCCTGGTCAGATCGGGTTCTCCGGCAATCCATTTCTGCATAAACATCGGACAGGCCCGATCACCGCATACTACCCGGGTGACGCCGGCACCTATTTCGACGACCTCCCCAACACCGTCTGAAATTGGGACCAAAGGTAGCGCACCAGTAAAAGACCCGTATCCCCTGAGCGGTACCACAAGGTCTCGGTAGTTGATGGATGCAGCTTTCATCTTGAGCAGCACCTCCCCAGGTCCTGGTTTTGAACGGTCAGCAATTTTCAGATGATCCATGGACCAGTCATCCTGGATCTGAAATACCTTCATGAGGCTCTCCGCTTCAATATTGTTCAGAAGCCGGTTAAGGAAGTGGTCAATGACATAATTAAACAACTTTTGAAAATAGCCTCTGGCGCCATTTATTGTCAAGCGCCGGGGCAGAAGGCCTGGGTGGTTATGGTCTCTTTGATCAAGTCACCCTGGAGAAGATTATTACCTTTCTGAA
>JAHEHB010000212.1:4759-9135 GCA_024644775.1 Deltaproteobacteria bacterium | reverse complement strand
TTACTTTGCATGAGAACGAATGAGATGCAATCTGTGAAGCTTAGGCGATGGTCTGAGTATTTTTCAAAAAAATCGATTGCTTTCAATTCATCATTTTTGTTGGGACGGAGAATTGTAAGCGATTCAGAAGCGTAGATATTTCTTGCCCTTTGAGCTGCAAAGCCATATCCGGCGCGACGACCCAGCAACGTGAACGTTTCATTCAATACAAAATTACTGGTCATACAAGCTTCTCCTTTTTTTTGAATCGAATTCCAGAAAAAACTCGCTTGACCATGATACTGATCCTTAGAGAGATGGCGGGCCAGAAATGCGCCGGTATCAATATAAATCACAATTAATCCTCATATAAGTATTTGTCATGGTCCAGTGCCAAATCAACCGGTGTATCTCCTCCAAATACGGCGTTATCATTCAAGAAGGGATCATCAAGCGAACTAGCGGGATTGGATTTTAGAGCTTTTTCAAGGGATTCACGGATGAATCCCCCCAAAGATATACCTACTTCGTTTGCGCGCTTGGAGGCACGAATTTTCAAGTCTTCAGGTATCATTACAGTGGTACGTTTCATGGTATCTCCTCTTCGTTATATACATATACATAATAATGGTGCCATAACTTAATGTCAAATGAAAAAACTCGGAACTTGTTGGGTTATCATGTACGGTCAGATAATAAAGACAACTTTAATGGGTTTTACTCATTCCACCGATTCCACCAGTAGTTTCTGATTATATAAGGAATCCCATAATTTGTCTGCTTGACTTTTCAAACGCAACGAGGTTTTTTATTAAAAAATGAGAACCTGGTCTTCGAGGCCAGGTCAGAGATGATCGGCTCTGCCATAGATCAAATCTGTTAATGGTTTCAGGTGTCGGGTGTCAGGTTTCGGTAAATACCGAATCATGAGCACCAATTTGGTAGAAACTGAAGATCGACCCCGGTGAAATATTGTCCATTTCATGAGCGACTGCGACACAGCGGGTCGAATTCGGTTGCTGACACCCGAAACCTGAAACCTTATCACTGCTGGTAAAGGTTACCATGCATATCACCCCTCCGGGGTGAACCAAAGCCGGGCCCTCTGGACCCGGATCTTTACTTTTTTGACGGCGAATCATGGTTATATAAATAAAAGGATTGGCTCGGGCTTTTGAGCGGTTGACCAACCTTCCCGAGGATTTTCTTGCTGAATGCCTCCAAGATATACCGCCACAGCATCGCGAGGGATTGTAATGTCCACGCGTTATCTGTTGGACACCAACATTTGTATTTAGATTAAACCTCAGAAATCCGGGGAAGTATTAGCGCATTTTTAAATAACCATCCGTAAGTTTCCAGTAACCCCGCCCAATTGGGGCAAACTTCTTAAGTTTCAGATATCAACCGGCAAAACCGCAATGAAAAAACTCCACCCGATCGTCTTCAGATACGACAGTGGTGGCATATTGCTGGGGAAACACAAGGCGACCGTTGTGCTCGACAACCAGACCCGGATCCATTTCACGAAAGTGCTCAATCAGAAACGCCAGCGTCGCCCCGCCGGGAACGTCTGCGTGTGAGCCGTTGACCGTGATCGTTATACTTCGGCTCAATCCCTTTGTCCTCCTTTCGGAGTACGGCAGAGTCGGCAATCCGGGTTTTTTTCGATGTGGATAAAACGAAAATTCAAATCAAGTCCCCGAAAATCCAGCATCCGATTAGTCAACTTCGGTTCACGCCCTAACAGAATCTTGAGGGCTTCCAAAGTCTGAACGGTGGCAATCACACCGGCTGTCGGACCCAATGCCGAAATCGGTTGCCTTTTCTCTGCTTCCCGTTGCTGCGGAAACAGACAAGCAAAACAACCGGTTCGCCCTGGGATAAAAGTGGCGGCCATCCCATTCCAACCGTCAATACCTCCGAATATAAAAGGGATCTGTTTTTCCAAAGAGGCTTGATTGAGCACATGGCGAGTGGTCAGATTGTCTGTCGCGTCGATGATCAGGTCGCAAGCGTCCGCCAAGTTTCCTGCGTTGGTTGCATCGATAGTCTCGAGAACAGCCTCGATGCGGCACCCGGCATTGAGCTCATAGAGTTTTTCCACAGCCGAATCGACTTTTGGCCGCCCAATATCAGTAGTGCTGTGAAGAATCTGACGGTTGAGATTCTCCAGGGCAACGCGATCACGGTCGACAATTTTCAGATGACCGACACCTGCTGCGGCAAGATAGTAGGCCGAGATCGACCCGAGCCCGCCCAATCCGACGACCATGACAGATCCCTGGCTTAACTTCTGCTGGCCCTGGATACCAATTTCCGGTATGGACAGCTGCCGGCTGTATCGGCGCGTTTCCTCTTTGGTGAGCATATCTTTTAAGAGAGGTGTCAGGCCTTCGCCGCGATGTAGCGACTTCATACGCAAAGGCGGGTTTCAGTGTTCAGGTTTCGGATCCAGGTCTTCTCACACTTATATGAAACTTCATTGTCAAAGTTTCTTTTTGATCAGACTGGCTGTTTTTTTGCCAGTGGCGGCGCTCGTGTGAAACTTGTTGAAGTTTTTTACTCGATCAAACTGGCTCGGCCAGCGGCGTCGCTTATATGAAACTTCAATTAAAGTTTCTGTTTTTGATCAAACTGGCCGCTTCGATGGCCAGCAGTGGCGCTGACACCCGAAACCCGACACCTGAAACCCTTTATTAGTAACAAAAACGAATTCAAAAATGAAGCCGGTGTGAGAGGCGGTTTTCATCACCTCCCATTGTTAGCTATTTAGGCAGATACGCTTTCGCCCATTCGATATCAAGCTCCGCCAGACGGGCATCGGTCGGTATCCCATTTTCCGTCCAGCCGAGCATCTGATAATAGGCTTTTTTGGTTTCCTCAAGCTTTTTAGCATCAACGGTAATGCCTTTGATGGCCCCCTCATTCATGGCTTCTTCAAACCGCTTGGGCAGCACATCATCTGCTTCTGAGAATCCTTCCCGGAGGTTAAAGATCCGGCACAGGGCCATGCTTCTTTCCACGGTTTTATGGAAGCGATAGACACTCATGGTCCATCCCGTCGCGGCCTTAACGGCATCGACCAATTGATCCGGTGAATAACCGACGAAATTACACATGCCCAGAAAATGTTGAATGACCCGGGACCAATCCATCTGATAGAGCAGCCGCGCTTTGTGTACGCCCATCTCGGTGGGAACGATGGGCTCTGTGTAATCCATGCGATTCCAGGTGTTGACCGGTCCACCCGGTTGGGCAAAAATCGTATCGTGAACGCCTGAGTTATGATCGGCGCCGATGGCGTTTACCGCATAGTGAAGCCCCATGGATTGCTTCAACCGGGGCTCATGCATGGGAATTTCCAGTCCCTTGACATGCATGGCATAAGCTTCGGAACCCTTGCCTATTTCTTCCGATGCCTTCTTTACGCCCTTTGCCAGGAGATCTCCCAATCCTTCGCGTTTGGCCATTTTTTCGGTCATCTCCACCATGGCGGATGCATTGCCGAAATAAAGCTCGATGCCGTCCGTGTCCTCAGACGTCAGAATTCCCTTTTCATAGCATTCCATGGCAAACGCTACGGCCATACCGGCAGAAATGGTATCCATACCGAGACGGTTGCAAAGATCGTGGGCTTTGCAGATCGCGGCGGTATCGTCTACGAGACAGCTTGAACCGAATGCGCCGATGGTTTCATACTCCGGTCCGCCGTAGTCCTCATCCACCTGCCAGGGACTATCCACCTTCATGTTGTTTTTGCAGCGCACCGGGCAGGCATAGCAGCCGTGCATGCCCACGCCGTGTTTGTCCCGGAATGCTTCCCCGCTTATTTTTTCTCCGCCCTCAAAGTAACCCAGCGTAAAATTTTTGGTCGGCAGATTACCGGCCAAGTTAAACGGTTCTGTAACGCCGGCCGTTCCCATTTCCCACATGGGAACGATTTCTTTATAATGGGTCGACATCCACCGCGATATCTTTCGAATCGCTTCGGGATCCGCCATTTGGGGTGTTTTGCTGCCATAGGCAATGATGGCTTTCAGCTTTTTACTTCCCATCACAGCGCCCATCCCGCAGCGGCCGGCGGCATGAGAAAGGTCGTTGATAACACACGCAAAGCTCACCATATTTTCACCGGCAGGCCCGATAACCGCCGCACGGAGTTTCTTGAGGCCCAGTTCCGCTTGTATGGCATCCTGCGTTTCCTTTATTTCAAGACCCCAGTATTTTTCGGCATCCCGAAGCTCAAGCTCGCCATTGTGAGCATAAAGATACACCGGCTTGGGTGAGATACCTTGGAATATGAGCGCATCGAATCCCGCCCGCTTGAGTTCCGCTCCCCAAAACCCGCCGACTTCCGATTCACCGAATCCGCCTGTCAGCGGCGACTTGGCGCC
>JAHEHB010000212.1:0-4659 GCA_024644775.1 Deltaproteobacteria bacterium | reverse complement strand
TTTTGCAGGGTCGGTGCAAGAAGGTCCAAAACCCCCTCCCATTTGGGGTGCTGAGACGGCAGCGGATTTGAGACGCCTACAGTGTTGACGAACATCTGGGTCCACTCGTCTTGTCCCATCTTCCCGCTCTGCAGTAAGGACATTTTTCCGGAAGACAAGAGTTTAGAGGTCTCAAAAGAGTAATCGACGATGGCGGGATTTTCCACCATGTGGCGGATGAACTTGACGGCGGCCTCTTTGTTTTTTGCCCCGGCGGGAATTACCAGGGAGTTGTGATTGGCGGTCTGATAAACCTTTCCGTCGGGAGCGGCAGGCATGGGCGCGACCCACATGTCTCCGTCCGGTGCGAATTTGTATTTGTCACCCGCAATGTTAATGACCAACCCTTTGGCCCACGGACCTTCGAAAATAAACCCGGCCCGACCTTGGGCAAACAGGTTTCGGGTCTCGTTCACGTTAAAGGCTTCGGGGCTGCAACCCGCCCGGATGATGTCCTGGTACCATTGAAACCCTTTGACAAATCCGTCGTTTGTCACGTTAACTTTTCCGTCTTGACCAATGACATATCCGCCGTGCCCCCACACAATGGGCATCGCCCAATGTCCGGTATTGGACACCCGGGCAGTACGCAGCGCAATTCCGTAGGTCTTCCCGCCGTTGCGATCCGGCAGGGCGCAAACCTTTTTGATGGCCTCGGTGAATTCGGGGAATGTTTTGGGCGGCTGATCCGGATCGAGGCCGGCCTCTTTCAACAGAAGTCGACTATAGACCATCATGATCGGACCGGGATTGAATGGAATCGCACGGGGACGACCGTCAAACGACATGGCATCCATGGCGACTTTTGGATAATCCGCCAGTTCTTCTTTGCTCCAGTACTTGTCCAGGGGCTCCAACCCGTCTCCGGTGAACTGAAGCTGCGGTACCCACCCCGGAACCACGGAGATAATGTCGGGGATGTTGCCGGCAAGAATGGCCGTGGTGGCCTGGTTCATTGTCTGATCCCACTGGGTGGAGATGTATTCCAGTTTGATATCCGGGTATTTCTTCTCAAACGAGCTGACACAATTGGCCCAGCCCGGTTTTAGAAAATCGAAGCTGTTGACCCATCCCATAAATTTCAAAGTTGTCTCCGCCTGGACAGCGCCGGACCATCCGGTAATGCCCATTGCCAATGCCAACGAAAAAAACAAAACCATGCGAAATGTTTTCATGTTTCCTCCTTTCTGTTGTTTGAAAAGTAAATAATGGCGTTACTCAATTTTAATTCACTTCAGTCATTTGAAACTATAGTCACTTTTATGATGGCGCCTTGCAGAATCCATGAATCAAACCCCCTGTGATTATAGCGTGGCTGTCTTCACCCTTTTACCGCACCACCCGTTACCCCGGCGATAAATTGACGCTGAAATATCAAAAAAATGATGACGATCGGAACGGTGACCAGCATGGCCACCGCCATCAGCTGCGGCCATTCGTACTGAAACTCTTCCAAAAACAGCATACTGATACCGGCAGGCAGCGGTCTGTGAGCCATGGAACTCGAAAAGGTCAACCCGAAGACAAACTCGTTCCAGGAGGTAACAAATACAAAGATACCCGCGGCCGTCATACCCGGTTTTGCCATGGGAAACACAATCCGGAAGACAATATACAGCGGACCGGCACCATCGATGGTAGCCGCTTCCTCGACTTCGAGGGGAATGGTATCGATAAATCCCTTTAACAGCCAGACGGCTACGGGTAATGTAATTATCGAGTGACTCAGGATAAGGGCTGCATAGGTATCCAGCATTCCAAGCTTATAAAACATCATATAAATGGTCATCATCAGCAACGGAATCGGAAAGGCCATGGAGGAAAGGAAAAACAGCATCACCATATCACCACCCCGAAAACGGAGCCGTGAAATCCCATATGCGGTCAACCCCCCGGCGATGGTTGAAAGCAATACGGCACCGGTGGCAATCACGACACTGTTCAAAAAGAGCCGGGGTACGTCTTTTTGTGCGGCTTTGACACCCATGAGACTGGGGTTTTCCGGAATCCATACAGGGGGGAGCTTAAACACCTGATCCGGGGTCTTAAACGCCGTGGAAACCATCCAGGCGATGGGAAAAAGGAGGATCACCAGAGTAATTAACGCAATAATAAATAACCCCGCATCGCTTGTGTGCTTGGAACGACGAGAAGACCTTTTTCCCCGATTGGGTAAAGCAGCTTGTGATGGATTCACTTGCATCGTATCCTCTTGAAGATTATCAACCTGCCTGGTTTTGCGTTAGAAATAGTTTTACGTAAACGGATCCGAATAAAATAAGAACCATCAACCAAATGGTTCCGACAGCAGACGCAAGACCGAAATCCCAGGTTTCAAAAGCGATTTTAAAGGTATAAATACTCAATGTCATGGTGGCATTTACGGGTCCGCCGTGGGTAAGGATCCAGGGCAGAGTGATCTCCTGAAACACCCGCACGGTTTGAAGCAAGCTTAGGATGAGCAGGATGTTTCGAACCATGGGCAGCATGACATACCTGAGCCTGCGAAAATAATTTGCGCCGTCGATGGCAGCCGCTTCCAGCAGTTCAGGGGGAATCGATTCCAGAGCCGCCAGGGAGATGACCATCATCAAGGGGATCATCCGCCATGTAAATGCCAGGATAATGACAAACTGCGCCAGGTGAGGTCGCGCAAACCAATTCAGGTTCTTTTCGACGATTCCGGTGCTCACTAAAATATAGTTGATAATCCCGTAATCCGCATTAAACAGCCACCCCCAGAGCACGGCAATGGTAATCCACGGAACAATCCAGACTTGGAATACACCCGTACGGAAAAAATTACGGGCGCGGAGTTTGGTGTTCAACAGCAGGGCCAGTGCAAAGCCGAGGATCAGAGCGGAAACAATTGAAACGCCGACGATCAGTACACTGTTGTACAGTACTTCCCAGAATTCAGGATCCTCGAGAATATAGGTAAAATTTTCAAAACCGACAAATATCGGCGATTTCTCCAACGGGGACGCATTGGTAAAACTCAGATAGACGCCATTGAGCAGCGGATAGATGATAAACACACCCACCAGCAACATGGAGGGTAAAAAAAACATGGATATAACAAATGGGTATCTTTGCAGGACCCGATTCACCGACGCTGCCCTTTCCTTCGTTATCACTTTTTCCAATAGCGGACCGGCGGGAATCGTTTCTCGCACAGCCCCGGAACATCGAACCTTAATTGATTCATGTGCTCTTTTTGAAGCCTGCATTCGAAGACCTTTGCGATGGCTTCATCCATTTCTTTAGACTTGTCCGGATAGTCGTTGACAAGGTTTTTGGTTTCCTTCGGATCATCGATAAGATGATAGAGTTCGTTTTCTCGTTCTCCAGATCGTCGAATATAGCTCCACGTTTCATCCCGAATACAGCGATCTTCCGATGCGAAAAATCCCATGGTTACATAGGGGTGAATCTTTTCGGCCTGGCCTGAAATTAGGGGGATGACGCTTTTTCCCTGTACGAATTCAGCCTCCTGCGGCCGGCCGATGGTCTCCATAATCGTGGGGAAAATATCCACCACCGAAACCAATGGGTTCAAGCGTTTTCCAGCATATTCGGCCTTCGGAAACCGCACCATCAGAGGTATCCTGAGGAGTTCACTGTAGAGATTATCCACCACCTTCAGCATCTGCCCATGATCGCCATGGGGATGACCATGGTCGGAAAGAAAGAGAATGAGAGAATTATCCAACAATCCTATATCCCGGATGTGATCCAGAAGATATCCCACCCATTTATCGACAAAGGAAACCTCGGCAGCATAAAGCATCCGGGTGTGTTGAAGCTCCGCGTCGGTCATCCAATCTCTGGGACCAAATTTGGGATTGACAATCCAGGGCCCTTTGTAGTTCGGGTCGGTGTATTTGGCGGCAAACTCGGGTGGTGGGTCCCATGGCTCGTGGGGATCGAAACAATCGACATACAGAAAGAAAGGCTGCCTGATTTCATGGTTGTCCGTCAGCCATTGTGCAGCCTCCCTCATGACCTTTGCCACAAAATAGTCTTCTTCCTTCTCGCGATTTTGCACATTGCGAAAATATTGATCCAGATTTCGGATGATGAGACTGTCTTTCATTTCAGGCTTTATATACCGATTCAGATCCACCTGGTGGGGTTTGGATTCGTAAGCATCCGCTTCTTGGCCCCGTATCCACCGCCAGACATGGAATCCTCTGTGGAAATTCATGTTCGGTTTGAACATATGGTAGGTGTCTGTGATCATCGCGGAGATGTATCCATATTCATCATAGATTTCCGCCATGCTGACGTCTTGGGGGGTGAGCTGCTGCCAGAATCGATTCGTCAAGGTGTAATTACCGGTTAAAAGCGCAGATCGGACCGGCAAGGTAGGAAGTCCTTCCGGATACGCATTGTCGAAGATGACCGACTCGCTAGCCAATCGGTCAATATTCGGTGTTTCAATCCAATCATTTCCATAACAGCCGAGATGATCCTGTCTTAAGCTGTCGCTCATAATCATGATGATATTCATAGTCAATAGTTTCCTTTCAAATCCTATTTGTTCGCCTCACCGCATGAGCCCCTGATAACCAGTTCGGTTTTCAAAGTATATTGCCGAACGTCTTTTGTTTCGTCCTC
>JAHEHB010000586.1:2024-2826 GCA_024644775.1 Deltaproteobacteria bacterium | reverse complement strand
GACCGTGAATTAGATGATATTTTTGCCATCCAGGATGAAATTGCCCAAGAAATTGGCAATCAGCTCAATCTCACCCTATCAGGGGGAGCGAAAAAACTGGAAGGTCGTCAACAAACAGAAAACCTTGAGGCTTACGAATTGTATTTAAAAGGCAGAGGACTATTTTACAAGAGAGGTAGGGCCTTACTTGAAGCACTTGATTGTTTTAAGAAAGCTTTAGAAATTGATAAAACTTACGCCTTGGCATCCTCAGGACTGGCAGACACGTATGTTATGCTTATTCTTCATGCGTATTTACCAGCCTCAGATAACTGGAAATACGCCATTCAGGCCGCTAACACGGCTTTTCAATACGGCCCAGAATTAGCTGAAACGTATAATTCCAAGGCAATTATTTCATTGTTTTACGAATGGAATTGGGATCAGGCTGCGGACCAATTTAAAAAGGCTATATCAATAAATCCCTCATTTATTCAGGCCTATGTATGGTATGGCTGCTTTTATCAAAACTGTGTAAAAGAAGATGCAAGAGAAGGGATTAAAATGATAAAAAAAGCCATTGAGATTGATCCGCTTTCAAGTTATGCAAGAAATTGTTTAGTTCCTTCCTATACATTGTTAGAATTATATGATACCGCCATTCAGGAAATGAAAGACCTTTCTGAAATTGATCCCACTCAAAACCTAACTCCTTACAATCTTTCGGCTGTTTTATTCTGGTCAGGCAGTCAGAAAAAAGCATATGAAATATTGGAGAATTCATCAGGGAAATCGGGTAAAATTTGGATCTATTTCTCAATAT
>JAHEHB010000586.1:0-1994 GCA_024644775.1 Deltaproteobacteria bacterium | reverse complement strand
CGCCCTGGTAATGCTGGCGTTAAATCATAAGGATGGCGAGATATTACATTCTTTAACAGGCTATGATGAAATAAGAAAAAGGATGGGGTTAAAAGAGGTTCACCCGAAGAGATAAACCTCATTGCTCAATAATTTTCTTTAAGCTTGACCATTTGGTTTAATATTCGCGTTCATTCTAAAGAAATTGTCGGGGTCATATTTGGTTTTGATGTCAATTAACTTGTTCCATAATTGGCGTTTCGCAGCATAAATTTCATCGTCATTTCGAATTAATGGACCTCCGAAATTTGCCTGAAATGATTCAACGGCTTCCTTACTAATCTTGTCAACTTCTGTCGATGTGTGGTAGGTTTTAATGTACCAATAAGTTTGATGATTTGAACTATAGATATATTGTTTATCTACACTTAGCAATAGATATAGAGATCTCTAATTGAATTAGGACGAACTGAAGCAATAACTGTCCAAACGGTTTTATTTATTTATCCAGAAAATTAATGATAGAGTATTTGCTACTTGCCAAGGCGAAGTAGCTGTATCCTCAATAAAGCTATTCAATATAGAAGGCGGTCACCAAATCAACCTTTTTTCCTGGATTTTGGCAAAAGGTTATGGTTCAGGGCCTTGATGCGTCGATCCACCCGATCGTGAACCGAGTTCTTGCTAAAGCCTCCCTGCTTCAGTTTCTTTCCTGCCTTAAAGCCTGTCAGGATTTCGAGGCCCTGATCAATGGTTTCGACAGCCCAAATATGAAACCGCCCTTCTTTCACGGCACTGACCACCTCGGGCTTGAGCATCAGGTTGTCCATGTTTGATTTGGGAATGACCACACCTTGTTCCCCGGTTAAACCATGCTGGCGGCACACCTCAAAATAGCCCTCTATTTTCTCATTCACAGCACCAATGGGCTGAACTTCTCCCTTCTGGTTCACAGAACCGGTAACAGCAACCCCCTGTTTTATAGGTGTTTCGGAGAGGCTTGACAAGATGGCGTACAGTTCTGCACTAGAGGCACTGTCTCCTTCAATCTCAGAATAGCTCTGCTCAAATACCAAACTGGCCACCAGGCTGATCTGCTTATCCTGGCCATAATGCTCATTGAGATAACCGTTTAGGATCAACACTCCTTTGCTGTGAAGGGGGCCTCCCAGTTTGACTTCGCGTTCGATATCGATCAATCCCTGCTTGCCCGAGGCCACGCTTACGGTAATCTTATTCGGACGACCAAAACGGATGTCGCCGAGATCAATTACTGAAATTCCATTGATCTGCCCTATTTTACACTCTTCCAAATCAATCATCAGTGTATTTCGCCGAATCAGATCATTGATCTTCTCCTGGATGAGATTCGATCTGAAAAATTTGGATTCAATGGCTTTATCGATGTGGCTGTTGTCGATCTCATCAAAACCCTCTCTTCTTGCATAGTGATCCGCCTCGCGCAAAATTTTGCTCAGTTCGCCAAATCGGATGGAGATCCTGTGCTGATCATCAGCCATCCGACAACTCTCTTCAAGCATTCTTCCAACAGCATCATGGTTCAGAGGCATCAGGCCCAGCTCTTTTTCAATCTTGAAGATCACAGATGCAAAATCCTTGGAATTCTCAACCGAATACTCCATTGAGGTGTCAAACTCGGCTTTTACCCTGAAAAGCTCCTTGAAGTCTTCATCCCATTGATAAAGAAGATGATACATCCATGGAGAACCAATTAAAACGATCTGTAACTGGAGTGGGATAGGATCGGGTTTTAAACTCTTTGCGCTCATAAAGCCAAAGCGCTCTCCGGCATCCTCTATGACGACTTCCTCATTTTTGAGGGCTCTTTTCAGGCTGTCCCAGGAAAAATAATTCAGCAAAAGATCCTTCAGCGGAACGATAAGGTATCCTCCATTCGCCTCGTGCAGGGACCCTCCACGAATCAATGAGAAATCCGTAACCAGGGTTCCCATTTCAGACTCGTGTTCAACCTTTCCGAAAAGATTGAAATACGT
>JAHEHB010000211.1 GCA_024644775.1 Deltaproteobacteria bacterium | reverse complement strand
TCGTCATGGCGAGCATAAAAAGGATGACGATCCACCGAACAATAGCATTCACACTCTGTTCTACGGCAGTGAAAAAGCGTGTCATTAGTCAATCTTTCTCTAAATTCAAGTTGGAGGCAGGCGTCAATGGCCCGCCCCCGGTTTATAGCGGTCAGGAATCATTTCGTGTTTTCAATCAGGGTGAACCATTCCTTAACCTTGGGTCCGAATTCTTCTACCGCTTCATCACGGAGTGGCAGCACGCTTTTCTTAAACGCTTCCCTGTCAGCTTCATTGACCTGCATGCCTTGTTCTTTGCATTTGGCCAGTAGCGTGGAGTCGTCCTTTCGGACCGCCGCCCGCGGGGCATCCTGAGAGTCGATAACCGCCTGGCGAACAACCTCCTGCTGCTGGGGAGTGAGTTTTTTCCAGAGCTTGTCGCTGTACATGACCATGTGGGTTAAGTGAAGATGGCCGGTTAGGGAGAGGTGTTTCTGAACTTCGTAGAATTTTGCCTTGTAGATATTCGAAAGTGGATTTTCCTGACCGTCCACCACCCCTTGCTGCATGGCAGTGTAAAGTTCGCCGAAGGACATGGCCACGGCACTCGCTCCCATGTATTTTAGAGTTTTCAGGTGATATTTCGCCTGAGGGGTCCGGATTTTGAGACCTTTCAGGTCAGCAGGATTGTTGACCGACCGCACGTTGTTGGTTAAATGCCGCATGCCGGCTTCATAATACCCGAGCAACTTGACGCCGTGCTTTTCTACCAGCTTTCGAATCTCGTCCCCCAATGGACCATCGAACACTGCATAGGAATGTTGACTGTCGCGGAACAGATAGCCGCTTTCGATGACGTTCAGCATCGGCTCATAGGAACCGAAGAAACCGACGGTTACCCATGTGATTTCCAGCAACCCCTTTCGCATGTTTTCGACCATGGTGCGCTGATCTCCCAGCTGGGCGTCTGTATATACCCGAACCTCAAGCTGATCGCCGAGCCGCTTTTCGACAAGCTCTTTGATTTTATAGGCGCCGATATTTTCGGGATGATCCGCAGCCGTGGCGGTACCGACCTTGATTACAGTTTTTGCCGAAGCGCCCGGAACACATACCAGCGAGGTAACTAAAAAGATGAATACCACGGATACCCTCAACCAATTTGACAGCGTTTTGTTCATTGGAACCTCCCTTTTTTTAGTGATTTTACTTCCCCTGAGCCACCTGGAAGGCAGTCGCTCCGGAACACGTCCCTTCCTAAGCGCTCGCCCACACGACGATGGAACCGAATTGTTCGGATAACTCGAGTACTTTTGGCATTGGTTTCAAATATGTTTAGTTAGTTTAAAGGTTTTTCGATTAATCTTTTCCGTAGAATATTCAGGGCACACCGCTGCCATCCAATACCCGAGGGGTTCCGTCGGCGACATACCCCCCGTCCACGTAAAGTACGGCACCGGTGATGTAGCTTGTTGCATCGGAAGCAAGAAATGCCACGGCGCGGCCGATCTCTTCCGGCTCCCCAATCCGTCCCATGGGGATGCGTTTCAGAACGGCCTCTTTCAGCTGTTTGTCTTCCGGCCGAGTGCTTTTGTATAGCGGCATATTGATATCCGTTGTGATCGTACCGGCTGCGATGACATTTACATTGATGTCGTGGGGCGCCAGTTCGACGGCAAGCTGTTTTGAAAACATATCAATGGCTGCTTTGGTAGAACAATATGGGCCGACATTTGCCTTTGCGACGCGGCCGTGAATGGATGATATCGAAATGATTTTTCCGCCGGAGCCACGGGATACCATATGCTGTCCCGCAAGCCGGGAGCAGTGAAAACAACCGTAAAAATTGGTTCTTACCACTCGATCCCATTCCTCAAAGGGTATATCGAGAATGGATTTTCGACTGACAATGCCGGCATTGTTAACCAGGATGTCAACCCTGCCAAAATGGTCGAGCGTCGCTTTCATGAGCCGCTTGGCATCTTCCCAGATCCCGACGTCCGCTTTTACGGCAATCGCATCGGCGCCGGCATCACGAATTCTCTGTACAACATCATCGGCCGCCGTTTTGTCCCGGACAAAATTTACAACGACCCGGGCACCTTCATCGGCAAGATTCAAGGCAATGCCTCTGCCGATGCCGCGGCCGGCCCCGGTCACGACGGCCACTTTGTCTGTTAAATGGAGATCCATGAGACACCCTCGGTTTTTGTATTTGGTTTATAAGATTTGTTGCAGGATTGTACTTCAATTTGTTCGATCGCTTGGAACCGAGACCTAGACTTTGCCGAACGATTCGAATCATTCCGGGAGTAGGCGCACCATGCCGTCAATTGAGTACGATGATCTGCTTGTATCTGCTATCGACCTTGCGGAATGGTTGCCTGCACCAATGCCCGCAGATACCCTACACACCATCCGTGTGCGACGTCACGTGACCCGGTCGGCATTCCATGCAGCAAAAATACCGCAGGTCGGTCCTCATCTATGGCCAGACCCGGCAGGTGATCGGCCATCACATAGCCATCGTACCCAACTTCATGGAGCGTCCGCATAACCTCTACCGAATCGTAATCCCCCTCATCCTGGAAGACTTCATGGAACTTGGGGATCGTTCCTTTCACGTTTCGGAGATGGACGTTGAAGATCTTGCCCAGCGTTCCGTATCGCCTTATCCCCTCAACCATATTACTTCCAGACTCCTGCATCGTTCCACAGCAAAAGGTCAAGCCCAGCAAGGGATCGTCGTAGCGGTCCAGCAGGTCCTGTAGAGACGCCACTGTGGTGAATAACTGTTCGACTCCTCTATAGACAGGCAAAGGCGGATCATTGGGGTGAAAGGCTAACCTTATCCCCGTTTCGCGGGCTACTGGGAGCAGCCGCTCCATGAACGAATCCAGCCTTCTCCAGTACTCCTCCCGGGTCACTAAGATACCTGGCCGGCTTGGATCATTCGCTCCCCACGTTACCAAATCGTTGTTCGTCAATCGGCCGGCATCGAACGAACGGATAACCGTTCCGGCTCGACCGATTGGTTCATCACGGTAACCTCTCCATCCGTGCTGGTCATCATCTGCATGCGCGATGCCAAAGCCGATGGTCATAAAATCTATCCCCTGATTCGCCAGCACCCGCATCGAGGCTGTTATCCGTGCCATTTCAATCTCCATGCGCTCGGTGTCCCCACGCAAGGCTCCTCCCATCAGATTCCGCCGGATCTCGATACCCGGAACGTCCAGACCCAGAACATTGAACTCGGCCAGCAGCTTTTTTAACGCCAAGGGGTTCGGCTCGCCTTGCTCTTCAAATCCAGGGAAGCTTTCAAGACGGATAACCCCACCTTCAATACCTATTTGAGCTGCCATTACCAAATGTTCGTGTGAGACATTTATAAATCGATCTCCTATCTTAATCATGGCAATTATTACCCTCCATTTAGGGTTCTTCCGGATAGTATTTTAAGTACGCGAAT
This sequence comes from Deltaproteobacteria bacterium, assembly GCA_024644775.1. The sequence continues at coordinate 5,721 of JAHEHB010000211.1, read as the reverse complement.
GAAATGAGAGAAAGACACACAAGCATAATTATAGCGATGGCGGCGCCTCGGCCCACATCCATATTCCCAAAAGCCTCTTTATAAGCGAGGATAGGCAACGTGGTTGTCGCGTCCAAAGGCCCGCCTCCGGTTAGCATATATAGGATTTCAAATTCATTAAACGTGTAGAGAGTTCTCAATAGGGCGGTGACAATGATGACAGGCGTTATTAAAGGAAGCGTGATGAAACGAAATCTTGCCCATATGGAGGCACCATCAACTTTAGCCGCTTCAATTAGATCTTTTGGTATGGCTTGAAGCGCCGCAAGAAACGCGATCGTACAAAAGGGAGTATATTTCCAGGTTCCAACCAAAATAAGTGCCGGCATGGCCCATTTGGTGGAGGACAGCCATAATATTGGCTCAGTTGAGATCCCGGTCCATCTTAAAATCCAATTGATCACTCCAAACAAATCATTCAGCATATATCTCCACACCAAAGCGGCCACAACCACGGGCACGAGATAGGGAAACAATACCAGGCTCCTTATCAATCCCTGTCCCGGAATCGATTGGTTAACCAAAAGCGCTGTTATAAGCCCCGCGATGATCGTTAAGCCAACAATGCTTGTGGTCCAAACCAGGGTGTTGATTAATGCCGTTGCAAAGTCTGGTCGACTAAGAAAACTCGCATAGTTTTCAAATCCTATAAAGCTAAAGTCACGATATAACGTATGCTTATCCGTAAAACTTAAATGCAATACGTTTAGAACAGGATAAGTTAATAATCCAACCACTAGAATAATACTGGGTAAGAGAAAAAGTAAGAAAAAACCACTATCTTTCTGGGTCAATGTTTATCCCTCGAGCTCTTGAATAGGTTATCGTATCGTATGGGAATTTATATTTTCACCGCGAAGCATGCGAATATGGCTGAGACGAATCCAGAATACATAAAATGAATGGTTTCTTAGTCCTCTGCGCGCTCCGCGGTGAATCTTCTCATCTTCTCTTTTGCTGTTTTACCACGCGTTCCATTTCCTTTGCTCCCCATTTTACTGCCTCATTAGCTGGAGTATTCTGCAACACAAGCTTTTGCACCACAAGTTCACGAATATTGGCAGTAAAAATGGCACCCATATATGGATTGAAAACACCGGATTTTCGAATAACCCCATTCTCATCCGGGTATGCACCGGCTTCGGTCCCTCCATCCAATCCGAAGTTGGCAGCCTCGAAAAGCGCTTTTACATCCTCCGGATGCTTTTTTAGGATTGGATTTTCATATAATTCAGGCATATCGAGAACCGATTTCAATGGGGGTATCAAATGCCCGGGAACCGTGTGAGAAAATTTTAAATTATTTTCAGGCCTTGTTATAAATTCTAAAAATTTTTTGCCCTCATTTGGATGTTTGCTGCCGGCAAACACAGAATATTGGTCCCACGTTCCATGGGTTGCCCGGTATTTACCTTTCGGCCAGAAGACCGCTTTGGTATACGCATCAAGATTTGGCGCCTTGGTCGCAACATGAGACAGCAGACGACCCGCATACATTGACATTGCAACCCGCCCGGAAGCATAGGCATCTATTGTTTCGTAGAACGAATAGGTGCCGATTCCCGGGGGGGCATATTTTGCGAGTTTACCGTAAAATTCAAGCGCTTCCACTGCTGCCGGTGAATCATATGTTACATTAAATTCTTTATCAAACAGCGTCCCGCCGGCCATCAGGGTCAACATATTCATAATATGCCCGGTCCATTTATTCTTGCCGGCCGGTATGGCAATACCATAGACGTCGATCTGTCCATCACTATTTGTATCCATTGTTAATTCTTTTGCGGCCTTTAAAAGTTCATTCCAGTCGGTGGGATATTGAATCCCCTTTTTTTGAAACAGATCGGTTCTCACCCACAGCACGACGGCTGATCCGGCATAAGGTATTGCATAGATATGACCATCTATCACCTGTAATGAGCCGGATACGAAATCGTCCCTACCGATATTCTCCACGACGTCATCTAATGCAATGATTTCTCCGGCTTTCGCATATTGAGTCACTTCTTCCGGCATAATCTGTGAAACTTCCGGCGGGCTCTTTGCCGCAACAGCGGCCAGTAGTTTGGTCCGACGATCCGCGGACTGCAATTCGAGGGAAACCTTTATCCCAGGATTCTGTTTCTCAAATTTTGCTATCAATTCTTCGTAGACTTTAACACTGGGCGGATCGGTTTCAGAGGTCATAAAGCGAACCGTAGCCGCCAAACTGGTAGAAACCCAGAAAAGAAAACCGAGAGCAAAAACACATAAGGTAGCCATGAATTGTTTTTTTCCTGTTTTCATTTTAACACACTCCTTTCGCTTAGTTTGGTTATGGTATGCGTTAAACAATCCCCGCTTCATCGACCCTCTTTATCAATGCTAGTTTTTACCTAGTGCCCATCCAGAAATGGCTAATTTCCGCAATATCGGCGTTGGCCTCCGAATTTTAATCTTCAAAATACTCAATTTATTCTTGTGGTTAATCCGCCGGAGGCGGACGCCCGCCTTGATCCTGCATCCGCCTGAGGCGGACTCATCCCTGGACGGACACTACCTATAAGCTCATCGAAAAATATTCCCTATGAGCTTTCGAATTACCCTTTCACAGCACCGGCCATATACCCGGAAATCAATCGCTTCTGAATGAAAATGAAGAAAATAATGACCGGCACGGTCACCAAAACAGACGCAGCCATCAACATTCCCCAGGAAAACATACCTGATTCTCCGAATAGAATGGCAATACCCAACGGCAGGGTTCGGTATTCGTCCGATGAGATAAAGACCAATGCAAAGAGGTATTCATTCCAGGCAACGATGAATGAAAATATGGATGTAGCAATCATTCCAGGCAAAGCAAGCGGGAGTACGATTAAAGAGAAAGTCTTCCAACGGGATGCGCCATCCACCAATGCGGCTTCTTCAAGTTCTATTGGGATCGCCGCAAAATATGAGCGGAGCATCCAAAGTGCAAAAGGTAATGTAAAGGTAACATAGGTCAGGGCGAGTCCTATGCGCGTATTCGATAGACCCATACCGATGATTATGATGAAAAGCGGAATCACTAGCAAAATACGGGGAAACATATAGGTGGCTAAAACCATTCTGGAAAAATATTTCGTTACGCGATTCCGAAGCCGAGTCAGACTGTATGCACCAATTGCCCCGATAAAAACCGATAGTATTGTGGCGACACCGGCCACAATCGTACTATTCAAAAAATATGTTTCAAAGTGGGTTAACGTCAGAAGTTCTTTATAGTTGCGTAAAGTTGGTTTAAGCGGAAATAGGGTAGGGGGAGATGCATAAACTTCTTCATAGGATTTAAAAGAGGATGACAGCATCCAAAGCAGAGGAAAAATTGCAATAAGTGCGACGATAAGCGCAGAGGCAAACCCCAGAATTTTTACCAGCTTCTGTTTGAGTTTTTGAGTATTCACTGTCATTTTTGAAACAATTAAAACATCTAATTCAAAAATAGACCGCTTGAGGCTGTTTCGAGAGAGTTCAAAAAATATATTGTCAATCGTTAAAGAGGTGAATGAGCCGCCATAATAGAGTCAAATTTAGTAAAGAGACTTGAAGATTGAATTTATCAGATATACCGGTTTCAATATAAAATAAAGGATGGCGTGTCAAGCGAAAATAGGCCACTTGATATTTAATATTTGACTTCAAGGTCAGGCCCAGATTATATAGAGTTGAATCAAATTCAGGCTTACTCGTACTCTAAGTCGCTTTTACAATTTAATCTTCATTCATACAACAAATGATCATTAAGTGATCATTCGAACACACACCAGATCGGTAACGAAGAGATTCTCATATCATTCGTTGGTTTCTTTGGCCTTTTATGCAAAATGTGATGTTATTACATAAACACGGATGAAATCTTGGCACAACCCTATGTTAGACCTATTTAAAGAGAAAGGAGGGATATGGAAACGGTAATTCCAATCATGTATCAAACACGACAATAACTGAGTTTGTAGCAGCACATCGCTCAAAACCATTTTAATCAGGTTGGAACAGAAATGGGAAGGAGGTATTGTCATGAAGTATCGTCTTATTCTCACCGGTATGTTGGTTTTGCTCCTTGCTGTACCCAATGTAACAGAAGCCTTAGAAATTACGCTCGCCGGCTGGTCCTATCGGACCGACGTTGTTGAAGATATGTTAAAAAAGTTTGAGCAAGAAAATCCGGGCATCACGGTCAAATACACCGGTGTCCCCTCAAGTAATTATGCGGCGCGGATCGCCACGACGGTCATGGCGGGAGATGTGCCCGATCTTATGTATTTACGTGGTAAAGATACGGCTAAATGGTTCAAAGCCAAATGGATACAACCCATTGATGATCTGATCACCAGTGATGCCCCTTGGATTGATGACATGTATCCCTCCGTTCGTCCCTACATGCGATACGATGGTCATTGGATCGGTCTTCCCTATTATACAGGGTATCAAATTTTGATCTATAATGAAGAAATAGTCAAAAAGGCGGGTTTCTCAGAAGGGCCAAAAACACTTAAAGAGTGGGCTCACCAAATCAAGACCATGCAATCAAAAAAATTGTGTGAATATGGATTTTATCCAAACTGGGCCCAAGGCGAAATTACGGTTGTAAGAGATTTTCAGGTTTTCAACGCGCTCTTTGGCGGTGCTCCGCTGTTGGATAAAAATTCCGAACCAACCTTTGGCGAACCTAACTCTGCGGCACATCAGGCACTACAGTGGATGGTTGATGCTATTTACAAAGAAAAGATTTTCCCACCTGACTCCGCAGCAGTTTCCATGAAAGATGCTAGAAATAACTTCTACGCAGGAAGAGTACCGTTCTATATTGGTACATTTTACCACCTTTACGGTATACGCAATCCAAAGGTTTCTAAGATTACCGATGTGGCTCGTGCCGCTCTGATTCCCGGAGCCGAAGGAAAAGCGAGATCGGCATCGGCATTGTTCGCTCGTGCTTACGTTATGGGCGGTAAAACAACCGGAGAAAAGCGCAAAGCAGCCTGGAAGCTCATGAAATTCCTCGGGGGCAAGTACAACAATGACTACTTTGGCGCCAAAACCTGGGCGAAAGCATCCGGGTTGGGGTATGGTTGGAAATCCCTTGAACAAGATCCGGAAGCTCAAGAGGCAATGAACAAGCTTGGAAGAGTCGAGGTGCTCAATCTCCAAAAAGAATATGCATTCCCTCAAAATCGCATCCAAGATGCCGTTTGGTTCTCTGAATGGGAGGAGTTTAGCAAGGTGCAGCTGAACAAAGCGCTCCTTAATAATCAATCGGTTGAAAAGACCCTTGGCAATATGGCCCAAAAAGCGAAACAATTGAAAAAACGATACAATCGTTAGGTTGCTACCCGAGTCTCTCAAACGCCGAATCTAACGGATCGTTTTTCTGGAAAAAAAGGGAACTGTTCGATAAATATCAAATATGGAATGGTTACACAGCCACTATTTATTGAGAAGCGACGACATGACAGGTTAAGATGGATCAGGTGCTAAAAAACCCAGTGAAACACGGCAGGATCTACTCGACTCGGGCATTTTGGCGATTGTGGTCATATTTGCTTCCCCTTCCGTGTTTGCTGATAATTATCCTTACCGTACTGTATCCCATGGGTCACGCTTTTCACTTGAGTCTAACGGAGTACAATCCTAGTTATTCCGAGAAACCTTTTTTTATCG
>JAHEHB010000210.1 GCA_024644775.1 Deltaproteobacteria bacterium | reverse complement strand
GCCGGTAACAATGAAAGAAAGCGCCATCGGATATAAATAGATCGTACGCAACACGCCTTCTGCACGAATCCGCTGATCGAGAAATATGGCGATAAGCAGTCCAAAAACGATACATAGAACGATAAATAGGGTTCCAAAAATAACCAGGTTTTTTATGGCGACCATCCACCGATCGCTTTCGAATAGTTTTTTGTACTGAAGAAACGGGTCCGTTTTATGGGAGTATTCGAGAATCTGTTTTCTGTATTTACGGGTTTCTTTTGACCCTATTTTGCGCTTTACTACATTTAAGATTTTGCTTTTCTTATCCGTAAGCTTGATTTCTATCAGTGGATGCAATTTCTCGATGAGAACATCCGACATTCCCGATTTCTTCAGATTTTCAAATGTTTTTTTCGTAAATTTATATCCCGAAGCGATTTCGTATTTTGGTAATAGTTCCGATTGAGTTAGAGAAATAAAGGCGGTCCATAAAATAAACCCATAAATAAAAATGAGCGCCGCCACAAAAGTCGGTGCCAGCACGATTTTGGGAATCGCATCTTCCAGAAAATCAAAGAAATTTCCCCCTGAAAGTTTTTCTTCTGAATCTATCTTCGATTGTGTATTCATCTTTTTTTAAGAAATTGTTAGTTAAAAACACTACATTGCAGCGTCAACTTCTTTTGCGAGTTTTACTGCAGCGTCTTCCGCGGACATTTCCGAATTATAAAAGTTGGTGACAACATCGAGAATTGCACCTCGAATCGCTGGAAAGACTGCCATTTCATGTGCCATACTTGGCATCAGCCCTCCGCTTGCCGAACTGGAAATGAATGCATCCATGGATCTCAGTGCAGGATCGTCAAACGGTTTTCGGGCCATGCCCAACCGCACCGGTATGGACCCCTTATTGACGTTAAACACTCTCTGAAATTCCGGCTGCAGGATCAGGCGGGCCATTACGCGTTGTGCTTCTTTTGCTGCTTTATCCTTAACTTTGAACATGATAAAGCTGTCGACATTGAAGAGGAAATATTCGCTGGTTCCTGGAGCCGGCAATGCAACATAATCGACATTTGGCTGTTTGCCGGCAGCTGTAAATTCTCCTTTGGCCCAATCGCCCATGAACTGCATGGCGGCTTCGCCCTTAGTGACCATTGCAGTCGCTAAATTCCAATCTCGACCCGGCGCACTTTTATCCGTGTATTGCTTGATCATTTTTAATTTTTTTAAAGCCTCCACCATGGTGGAACTCTTCAGAGCACCGGCATCCGCATCCACCAGCGCTTTTCGATAAAAATCCGCACCACCGACAGCCGCCACAATCATTTCAAATACGGTCGCCTCTTGCCAGGGCTGCCCACCCCACGCAACAGGAATAAAACCTGCTTTTTGAATCTTTTTTGCTGCCGTCTCAAATTGTTCCCAAGTGGTGGGGATTTTAGCGCTTGCTTTTTTAAAAACATCCGGATTCGCCCACATCCAGTTAATTCGATGCACATTTACCGGCACGGCAACATAGTGCCCCTCGTATTTCATAACTTCGGCTACTACTTCAGGTATGAGTTTGTCCCACTTTTCCGCCTTTGCGACATCATCCAGATTGGTCAGAACACCTTCATCTCCCCACATTTGGATTTGCGGGCCTTTCACTTGGGCCGCGGTGGGTGGATTCCCGGCAACGGCTCGGGATTTGAGGACCGTCATTGCAGCGTCTCCACCGCCGCCTGCAATAGCGAAATCTTTCCAGACATGTCCTTCCTTTTCCAGTAATTCCTTTAAAACAGCAACAGAAGCGGCTTCTCCACCAGAGGTCCACCAATGTAGAACTTCCACATCCCCGGCATGTGTATTAAAAGAAAAGACACAAATCAAAAACACACTCATTAAAATACGCACGATTGATTTCCGGTTCATTTTTGCCTCCTTTGTTTTAGGCTCTTGGGGCCGTTTATATAACAACATATTGGTAATAGAATAAAAGCAATGGTACCTTGAATATCTATTTAATGAATCGATTCCAGCAATTTAGATTAATCGTATTATGAAATCATATCGAACTGTAGATGTATTCGGTGCATATCTTATTGGTAATTGAATTTTTTATGCTTCATTCAAGACAATAGACGGAAGATCTCGCCCCTTTGGGGCTGTTTTTATTTCAGAATCAGTAATCGAGGTAGGTTCAGTATCAAACAACTTAAGACATTAAATTCTATAACCTTTATTATAAATATCACTAATCCATACCCATGTAAAGTATCCAGATTCAATCCATAAATTTAGTGTTCCCGTAAGAATCCCATCAAGGCGCTGTTAAAGGCGTCGACCTGTTCCACATTGGAAAGATGCGCGGCAGATTTTAATACCAACAGCCTGGATTCGGGGATGTGCTCATGCATGGCTTCAGAGGCGGAAACCGGGGTTCCCAGATCTTCTTCGCCCACAATAATCAGGGTTGGCGTATTGATTTCAGAAAGTCGATCCAGATAATTCAATTTCCCAATAGCCGCCATACAACCCACAAACCCTTCCACCGGTGTGTTTAGGAAAATGTTGCGGATGCTTTTCACTTCAGGCGGATTTTCGCTCAAATAAGGCGCCGTAAACCACCGCTCCATGGTGGGTTGTTCCAATGCCACCATGCCTTCGCTGAGTGCGGTATCAATGCGCTCCTGCCGCATCTGTTGGTACTCCGGAGGCATGACGGCGGCAGTATCACACAATGTGAGGGTTATCAATCGATGGGGATTGTTCAACGCGAGGCATTGGCCGATCATACCCCCCATGGACAGTCCCACCCAATGGACCTTATCAATTTTTAGAGCATCCATTAGGCTCACGGCGTCTGTACCCAGTTGTTCCAGGGTATAGGCACCCTCGGGCGCGTCGCTATTGCCGTGGCCGCGGGTGTCATATCGAAGGACTCTAAAATGCGCTTCCAACGTTTCCATCTGAGGATTCCACATGGAAAGACTTGAACCCAATGAATGACTTAACATGACCACTTCTGCATCTTCTTTTCCGGATAATTCGTAGTTTTTCTGGATGTCGTTTGTTTTAATTTTCATGGTTTTCTCCTTTTTGAATTGATGCGTTAACCCATAAGCCAAACCGGTTGACTAAGATATACTGCGCAGAGATGAGGGTTTGTTTCTTTGAACTGATTCCTTGACCTGAGGAATCAAGCCAATCATTAACCCTATTGGGACTACAGGACCGAACGGGGTCGCTTTTAACTCTCGGTTTTTCAGGGAGAAACCAGCCCGACGCCTTCCAAATGCCCGAATAGATCCTTTATCCTCTGTAAATCTTCTTGCGGCAGTGGTTCACTGAGTATGGATTCGACGTTCGACTTAAGATGCGCCACATTCCCCGTACCGGACAGAACAACATCGGTGCCCGGTTCGTGGCGGCAAAACCGATAGGCGGCATCGACGATGTTGCGGGCGCCGTTTGGGTGGATCAGGAAATCTAGAGGGTTTTCTTTTTCCCCAAGCCAGGAAGGAAGTTTGCCTTCCGCCACCAGGTTATCGACGGTGCTTTTGAGTCGGTCCAGCTGACTGAAGACCAGCCGAACGGCGAACATATCCAAAACAGCAATGCCTTTGGCCAGGGTATAGGGGAAAATCGTTTCACGGGCAGATTGATGCATCATGTGAAACGCCACCATGATGACTTCGAAACAATCCGCTTGAACGGCTCTCTGTAGTGTTTCATGTTCGGCGTCACCGGAGGCGGCTTCGGTAATTCCCAAAAAGCGGTACTTTCCTTTCTCCTTTTCCCGCAGGACCCGGGGAACGACCTCCTTTATTGCATAATCATAAGCCCGGGGTGAAACACCATGAAGGTGGAAAACATCCACATAATCGGTCCCAAGATTCTTTAACGAATTCTCTAATGATTGAATCACTTCTTTGGGTGATATCAACGCTTCGCCGTCGTTAACCTGTTTTTTGGTAGAGATAATGACCGCTTCTCGATTTCTACCCTTTATCGCTTTCCCCACAATCGATTCCGTACCGTAAATCTGTGCAGTGTCGATAAAATTGATACCGAGATCCATGGCGTTTCGGACGATATCCACCGATTCGTTTTCCGTACTGCCGGTACCCTGACCCAGCTTACTGAAACCACCGCACCCAAGGCCGGCAACACTCACCTTGATGCCCGTTTTACCGAGGGTCGTATATTCCATAATTCTCCTTTTTAAGACCAAGAATGTCGATTAAAGTATATCGGATGTTTATACGCAGGGTTATAATAAATTGCGTATTTACCCTTGTATTTTAAAGCTATAATATATTGCCAAGCTTACAAAATACAGTGTATGAAGGTACCAGATTTTGGGTTAAAATGGAAAACGTTTTTTAGCCTCACATTATGCTGAATCATGTTCAAGTAAGCTTTTGTGACGTGAGGGAGACTGGGATTGAGACTTTTAATCGATACAAACTTTTATATTCGATAAGAACGTCCCGATAGGAGTGCATTATGAAGTTTGAAGGTTATGAAAGATCTAACGGATCGGTTGGTGTGCGGAATCACGTTTTAATACTTTCCGCCAGCAATTGTGCAAACCAATTAGCGAGTATTATCTCAGATATTGCTTCTTTCCATTGGTGGCGGAACTCCGGCACGCTTCCGGAACCTTCCGGGATTCGCCGGCTGGCCTCCGATGGCGCCAGTGATAAAGATTCTGAGCAGCCCGGCGGAAAGAAACGAAACTGAATTTTTCGATCTCTATGCAGGAACGATCGTTGAAGGCAAGACCACCGCCGATGAGATGGGGGATCGCCTCATTCAGAAGATTTTTTCCATTGCATCCGGTGAATTAACCAGGACGGAAATGCTCTCAAAATACCAGGAACCACTGGTTCTATATGCCACCGGTCCGCTTTTATGATCAATGATATCGATACTGCCTATTTGTTGCGAAAGAATCTTGACACCCGATTGAAAGTCTAATAAACATATTTTAATCATATTTAAAAAGAACAAGAAGCTCGTTGATAAAACCTGAATTTCTGATTATAAATATTACCGCTTTCTAAAGTAATCATTCTTACTTAGACAGACACGTTTTCCATACTTTAACCTCTGTGAATGAAAATGATCGTAAATTGTTGCACCCATGCAAGGCGATTCTCACTTTTGCTGTATAGAGCACGTGGAAAAGACATTTATTGGGATGAGAGTGGATCAATCGATCTCAAATTTGACGTGTGATCGATCGTTTTGGCGAAAGCTTGTTCGTAGATGGTAAAAACTATGAACCCTTAATCATGAACCTTTTAAAAAGGAGGGATAAGAAGATGCTTAGAAAGAGTGTTTCATTGTTGGTTATCGCTATGATCTTTTTGATTCCATTGGCCGCATATGCGGCCGATGAGGCTATTGTGAAAAAGGTCGGAGAAGATGAATACGATCTTCTTTTGACCGATCAACAGGTTAAGGATCTCTATGAGAACAAGGCCAAAGCCATTAAGCTTACACCTGAACAGTCGGCAGCCTTTAAAGAAGTTCTCGGTAAAGACCTTAAGGAGATAAGCACATGGGCCATATTTTCCTCTGTTTATCAAAATCGAATTACCTTAAGGATTAAATAGTATTTAAATGAATCGAGAGGCTGTTCCTGTTCGCTATGTGAAACCATCAATACAGGGTTTAGGAGGTAGAAATGAAAAAAAGATGTCTAATTTTGGCTTTTGCCCTTATGTTTTTAGGATTGAATTTGGGATTATCCACAAACGCTGTCGCTGAAAAGAGATACGGAATCGAATGGGAGCCGCTCTATGAACGGATAGACGCCCAAGAGTATAAACTTCCCGAAGGATGGCAAGAAGCGGTAAAAGGGATCAAAGAGATCAAGGTGTTTAACTTCAGCGCCGTTATGCCCTGGGATATCGGTACCCAGAAGACTGCAGACCTGTTTACAAAACTCACCGGTATTCGGGTAAAGTGGATCATCCCCCCAACGCCGATTATGGTTCCGAAACAGATGTCCCTTTTAATGGCCAAATCCCCCGAAGCGGATGTATTGACTTTTCTGGAATATCAGATCGAGCCGTTTAAGAAAGCGGGATGGCTTGAGCCCCTTGATTTCCTCTATAATGACAAGTTATGGAAGAATTATCCGCAGGCTTTCCGTGAAGCAGCGTCATATAAAGGGCAAGTATATGGTGTTCCGAACATTATGAAAGTCTTTGTGCTCAATTGGCGTCCGGACATGTACAAGGCTGCCGGAATCGAAGCACCACCCAAAACCTGGGACGAATTGATCGACATCGGAAAAAAATTAACGATAGATAAAAACGGCGACGGTGTTCCCGAACAGTATGGGCTGATTTACCCGTCGGATGAGACTTATGTAATGTACATGGTGAAAACGTTTCTCTACAACATCGGGGGTGATTTTATCGACGCAAACGGTAAAATTAACGTGAACACACCCAAGATGAAGACCGCCGTACAGTTTTTGGTCGATTTGCGGAATAAGCATAAAATCGTACCGCCTCTGGTGACTCAGCTTGAATACATCAAGTTGGTGGACCAGTTTTCCAGGGGCACCACCGCCAATACCATTTTCGGGTTCGAGCTGATGACCCAACCGGCGGTGTTCAGTGTTTCCAAAGAACTCGCCCAAGCATCGATCCCTCAAGGCCCCGGTGGACAACTCGGCGGAACACAAGCCCAGTTTGAGATCGTGGCAATGAACCCCTACTCCAAGAAGAAGGCCGCCGCCGCCCTTTACCTGGATGTTCGTCACAGCCGGCAGTCGGCGCGCTTTGAACTGTTGGATGAACGCAACAATGCCTGGTATTTGCCTGTTTTTGATGAACCGGAAGTGGCAAAGGAGATACCTAACGTTGACGTGTTAAAGCTCGCTACGCAGAACGCCAAAAGCGCAACCTTTGAGTTCAATTCAGAGGTCATGCAGATTTGTGCAAAAGAGGTGATGAATGCCCAACTAGGAGAGAAATCCGTAGATGCGGCGCTTAAAGATGCCCAATCTAAGATAGAATCGATGCTTGCTTATTAATAAACAGACGAGGCAACAAAAAAGCTTCGAGCATGTAAAATAGGTAAGCGGTGTTTAAATGGAAGGCCGGGAGGAAAGCCTCTCCCGGCCTTCCTTGATCAATGACGGAGTATACAAACGATGAGTGACAGCGCAGAGGTTGTAAAAAAAGGACCCCCCTTGCCTTCGTTTAATTTTATCCGGCGAATGTTTATAGGAAGCGGTGGGGAAATGTCGGCGGGAAGGTTCGAGCTCCTCATGGTTATCCCCAGTGTAATCGTGATGATTCTTATCTCTATCATACCCATCTTTGTCCTGATTATTCTAAGCTTTTTCAAAGCTCAGTTTGCTATGAATCCTAAATTTACTGGATTGGCAAATTTTTTCTTTATCCTAAAAGATGACCCTGCCTTTTGGAATTCCATACAGAAATCGTTCATCTATACGGGAGGGACGGTCTCTATTTCCTTTATCGTTGCCATGGCTGTGGCGCTGGCCTTAAACCACAAGGGGATTAAGCTCGTTACCTTTTACCGCACCATGACGCTTCTCCCCTGGGCAATGCCCGTCATTGTGAGCGCATTCATGTGGTACATGCTCTTCGATATTCACGGTGTGTTGAATGACATTTTGCTGCGATTGGGTCTGATATCACAGTCCATTGTGTTTTTAGGGGAAAAGACCGAGGCGATGTTTTCGGTGATTCTCACCGATATTTGGATACGAACGCCCCTTATGATCGTTATATTGCTGGCCGCGCTGCAAACCATTCCCGAAGACCTGGTAGAAGCGGCCATGATCGATGGCGCCGGGCCGGTCCAGAGGTTCCGGCATGTCACCATCCCGGTAATTAAACCGGCCCTCTATTTTGTGCTCCTGATCAATTCCATCTTCGCCTTTCGAACATTTGAAATCGGACAGGTTCTCACTCGCGGCGGGCCGGGGGGTGCCACACACTTGCTTGTAATATACACCTGGGAAACATTGACCACATTTTTTCAAATCGGTAGAGCTGCCTCTCTTTCCATTATCATGTTCCTGGTTGTCGGTGGTTTTGTCGTATTCTGGTCTCTAGTTTTCCGATCAACGCTCAAGAAGGAGGCGTGAGGTGCTGAATAGATTCAATTTGGCAAAAAAGCTAGAATTATCCCTGGCCAATATTATTATCATTGCCTTTATCATATTTGCCGGATTTCCGATTTTTTGGATGTTCCTCACCTCCATTCGGTCGGCCGATGAGCTGTTTAAACTACCGCTCATGTATATACCGAAAAAACTAACCCTGGATCATTACAAAATCGTGCTGGGCAGCGGATATGAAAACCTCATGGGGAGTGCCCAGTTCGGATACTGGATCTTCAACACGACGTTTGTATCCGTTTCCACCACCCTGATCTGCCTGGTTCTCGGCTCCGGAGCCGGTTACGCATTGGCCCGGGGTAATTTTAAATACAGCAATGTGATTCTCATGATCATCCTCGGCTTTAGGCTTTTTCCCCCGATGTCGATGCTCCCTTCTTTCTATTATATATTTTATCACCTCGGTCTGTTAAATTCCCTGGTGGTGCTGGTAATTACGAACACTTACCTGCAACTACCCATTGCCATCTGGTTGATTCGCGGGTTTTTTATAGGAATTCCGAAGGATTTTGAGGATGCCGCCCGTGTGGATGGCTGTTCGAGGTTCCAGGCGTTTATCAGGATTCTTTTTCCACTGGCGGGTCCCGGGATCGCTGCTGCCGCCATTTTAATTTTTCTGATGACCTGGAATGAATTTCTCTTCGGCGTCACGCTGGCCTCCAGTTCAGAGGAAACCACCGTCATCTCGGCAGGCGTTTACCGGTTTGTTGGTGACGTCGGCATTGCCTGGAACCGGCTCTCCGCTGCTGGAACTGTGGCCGGAATTCCGGCCATTATATTTGTGGTTTTCTTTCAAAAGTACATTGTAAGGGGACTTCTAGCCGGCAGTTTAAAGCAGTAAATCGGAATTGAGGTATTCGGGGATTTAGGAATTGCGAATTATGTTAAGTGGGTCTGTTAATCTGATCTGAGTGAAGCGAATCCGGACAAGCCGGAACCAAAATTTTTGCCACAAAGGCACTAAGACACAAAGGAAAATGTTAATCTCTTAGTGACTTGGTGCCTTGGTGGCGATACTAAAATTTCTACCGATAAAAGCATCATAGGGACAAATAAGCAA
>JAHEHB010000209.1:4678-9211 GCA_024644775.1 Deltaproteobacteria bacterium | reverse complement strand
TATACCCTCTGAGCTATGAGCCTTTAGCGCTTTCGGACTTGAGTAATTCCCCGAAACGGCAAGGACAAGAGTACGTTGGGTAGTTGCTAAAGCACATCTTGGTCCTGTATATCCATCGAACCGTTTGCCCCTTTTTTGATGATGATATTTTTCAGCCACTGTTCGTCTTTCAGATCCGGAAAGTCGCTTCGATAGTGTGCTCCTCTGCTTTCACAGCGCATCCATGCGGCGCGAAGGCTGATCTCGGCCAATAGCGCCATATCTTTTGCTTCCAGGCATTGAATCAAGTCGGAAAGATCCTGTGCTGCAGGACGATTCAATTTTTCAGCCTTAATCTTATCCAATCGGTGTAGAGCGATTTCTATGTCTTTGCCGTTTCGAATAACACCCGCTGCTTTGGCTACAAGGGTCTGTATTTCCGATCTTATTTCTTGGATTACCGTTTTCTGTGAGTGTTCCGTGTTGATCATATGATTGAAACGATTTTCTTCCAAGGTGATCTCATCTTCTGAAAGCTTTGGAAAGCCTTTAGCCGCCGCGAAATCACCGGCACTATCTCCCGCTATTTTCCCGAACACAATGGTCTCGGCACCGCCGTTTCCTGCCATACGATTGGCGCCATGGAGGCCTCCGGAAACCTCTCCTGCAGCATACATCCCCTCCATAGTACTCTGACACATTGTATCAATCCGGATACCGCCGATTAAACTGTGGGCAACGGGGCCGACTTCCACAAAATCTTTTTTTAAATCGATTCCTGCCGCAATCAACCTTTTCTGCCGCAGGGGATAACTTTCCAGAACATCATAGGGGATCTTTGTTCCGTCAAAATAAACACCGCCATGATCCAACCCCCTTCCGTTACTGACCTCCCGGGTAATCAATAAATCCAGTTCGTGCTTCTGGGCCTTTGTTTCCGTTTCAACCGGCGTTGTCGATACAAACCTTTCGCCATATTTGTTCAGCAATATTCCCCCCTCACCGAACATCGCCGTGGGGATAAGAAGGCCACGAATTTCCTCAGGATAATAAACGCCTGTTGGTTCGAACTGCATAAATTCCATGTCCACCAGTTCAGCGCCCGCTCGATAAGCGAGGGTGAGGCCCTGACCCATAATATCACGCGGATAACTTGTAAATCGAAAAAGATGCCCGATCCCGCCTGCCGCCATCACAACGGCTTTTGAATGAATGACCAGCAGTCGAGTGCTCCTTAGATCAATACAAAGAGCCCCGGCGATTCGATCACCCGTTCGAATCAGCTTGACGACAACCACAGGAGATATGACATTTATTTTTTGCCTCTTTGCGTCTTTGCGCAGATTATCCGCTATTTCACATCCGGCTTTGTCTTCTATATAGAGAGCTCTTCGATAACTGCCCCCTGAAACAAGCCGCTGAACATAGCGATCCTTTACTTTATCAAACCGGATGCCGAGCGATTCAAGCTCCTTTACTGCGGGAACCGCCTGAGTAACCAGCGTTCTGACCAACCCTTTGTGGTTCAGGTACATCCCGCTGCGCAACATGTCCTGATAAAAGACTTCTGCATTGTCCCGGGGATCCGCGTGACCAAACGGGGCGTTCACCGCATCGTAATGCACGGAAGCACCGCTGTCTTTCGCTGCGACAGTGACCGATACACCATGCGCTCTGGCGGCGAGCGCGGCCCTCAAACCGGAGACTCCACAACCGATTACAAGTACATCTGTGCGAACAAATTCTTTTTCAAGCATTAGAATTTATATTCTTATGTATCCCAATCTTCAGTTTTCAACGTCTTATAGATCAGAGGTTAATTCTTTTTACAAAAACTTGACGCGGCCGTTAAGTGTTTGGTCTAATAATATGGTTAACATAGTTGCCCAAGGTGCTTTAAAAGGAAACAACAATGTTCAGAAAAATACAAGGAAAACATCAGCGATCAATACGCCACATTTTCCTTTTAGCCCTCATCGTGGCCGCGTTGGATATCTGTTTTGTGGTGTTTTTCTATATGGCTACCATCCGTCATGAAATCAGTCAATATGCCGATTATTTGCGTGCTGTTGGAGGCGGTATATCCACGCAAATGACCTCATTGGGTCTTTTTTTAGAGAGGGATGCCATTCATCTTTCACGCGATACCACGATTAAAAAAATGATTTCTCAAGCAAAAGAAACGCTTCAGGCTGAGGGCGGTGGAAAGGGCGGATCTGAAACGGTTAAGATTCGAAATGAGCTGCAAAACTATCTCTATTCCCGTTTCCATTGGATCGGGCGAATGGAAAAAGACATGGGAATCGGCAGACCCGGTATGCCAAAATCAGGCATGCCTGATCAGAATCGCCACCCGCCTCGACCGATTCACGCACCTCCACGCACCCCCCCACCTCCAATGCAAACCATACAGAGCATTGGGGAAAACAAAGTCCACTTTGTCGTTGCACCTGAAAATGTGTCTTTATTACGAAGCCATGAACCCGAACAATTCGGCGATGTTCCCATCACTTACAAGAACCTGCTTCATAATGCCGAGAAACGAAAGGGTCCGCTAAACGACTTGGACATTGGACCCTATTATGCCGGCCTGCGCGGCATCGCCCCCATATTAATCAATCGCCAAAATCATACAGACGACTTGGTTGGATACGTGGAGGTGGGGCAGAGTTTTGAAAATATATTAAATAACCTAAAGAACCTCTTAGGGGAGCGGCGAATTAACATTAATTTAGCAGTGCTGCTCAAGAAAGATGCTGCCGATGCCATCATAAACAAGGGGCATTCAAATGGGTCCCAATCTTGTACTGGGGACTATGATGTGATTGCTGCCACCGAGACTGTGCCTTCGGTGATTTGCAATAGTAAAAAGTTCAATAGGGTTTTGAAGGCGCTTCCCGAAGGATGTTTCGTAAAGGGTGAAGGCCAATTCTATATCGTGGGCGCCATGCCGGATCCCATGGCGGGGCTATCCAGCATGAAGGTTACCCGACATGAGGCGGACCTCGCTGTTGTGGTATGGTTTCCGATAGCGCCACAAAGTTTCAAGGATGTCCTATTTAATAAAATATGGGGCGCCATCATTTTTGGCGTTGTTTCATTTTTGTGCCTCATGGTGTGTCTAATGACTTTATGGCACTTTGCCAGTAAGAAATTAAACCGTCTTGTGGATTCGAAGACTGCAGAACTGGCTGAAGCCAATCAAGAATTGATGGCTGCCAAGGACGATGCCGAAACCGCCAAAGAACAGGCCGAAGCGGCAAACAAAGCAAAAAGTGAATTTTTAGCAAACATGAGTCATGAGATACGCACCCCCATGAATGCAATCATCGGGATCGGGGATCTAATGAATGGGACAGACCTCAACGCTAAACAACGCGAATACCTCGATGTGATTCGGTCTTCTTCACACTCCCTGCTTGGACTTTTAAATGACATTCTTGACTTTTCAAAGATCGAGGCTGGGCAATTGGACCTTGAAAATATACTATTCAGACTTCGGACCCTGATCGAAGAAGTCACAGACAATTTCAGAGGCAAAAGCGCAGATAAGGCCATTGAGTTCATCGTAAATGTCGATCGCGACGCCCCTGATGGATTATATGGTGACCCTTTACGCCTCAGGCAAGTACTGATTAATCTTCTGAGCAATGCTTTCAAATTTACCGAGGAGGGCGAGATCCATCTCAAAGTTCAGGTAAAGGAACAGGCGGCAACCAAGACAAGCCTGATATTTATCGTCCAAGACACGGGAATCGGTGTTGAACCGGAAACAAAGAACAACCTTTTTGTTGCATTCACTCAGGCAGACAGCTCCATATCCAGAAGGTACGGTGGTACCGGGCTTGGGCTCTCCATCAGCCAGAGGCTCGTCCTTATAATGGGAGGTAAAGGAATCGAGTTGGAGAGCGAATCTGGATTGGGAAGTACATTCAGATTCGAAATCACATTTGATATTGCCGACGCGCAGGATAGAAAGGAATGGATCGTCCCAACGGAACTAAAGGACCTGTATGCCCTAATTGTGGAAGATAATGAGGCCAGCCGGCTCATGCTCGAACGGGATTTAACGGATTTCGGACTCACATATCATAGCGTAGGGTCAGCAGAGGAAGCGTTGACGGTCTTGGATGAGGCGAAGCATGTTCGACGTTTCAATCTGATATTGTTGGATTTAAAACTTCCGGGTATGGACGGGTTCCAAGTCGTTGAAAAAATAAGGGCAAAACCATCCCTGAAAAACCTTCCCATTATCATGATAAGTGTTTATCCAGAAGAAAAAGTGTTTGCCAAAGTTGAAGCGTTGGATATTTGTGCCTATATAACAAAACCGGTTAGAAGATCGGCGCTTTTCGATGCTATTATGGAATGTATGGGATTTGAATTACAAAAAAGATCGGACGAGGAAGTCACGACCTTCGCGGACCATTTTAAAGGAACCCGCATCCTTCTGGCGGAAGACAATGTTGCCAACCAGATAGTGGCCTCCGAAGTCCTTAGCAGTGCCGGGTTTGTGGTGGAGGTTGCGGAAAACGGGAAAGAGGCTGCTGAAAT
>JAHEHB010000209.1:0-4668 GCA_024644775.1 Deltaproteobacteria bacterium | reverse complement strand
TAAAAAAGGATTACGCGGCGGTTATAATGGATGTGCAGATGCCGGAGATGGACGGTATTGAAGCCACAACCCAAATAAGAAAAAATATTTCAGTTGAAAAACTTCCCATCATCGCCATGACGGCCAATGTCATGCGGGGCGATCGCGAAACGTGCCTCTCAGCGGGCATGAACGATTACGTCGGCAAACCCATCAATAGTGTCGAACTCCTGAACGTCCTTAAAAAATGGATTCCGGAAGAAAAATTGGGTCGATCAGAGGTCAGCGCAAAAATCGGGAAATCAGAGACGCTTCAAAGTGAAGATCGCCTAACGGAACCTTTGGACCCGGAGAGACCACCGGTTTTTCTTACCGGTATCGATGTCGACAAAGGGTTGCGTCGCTTGGGTGTTACCTGGAAATCATTCAAAAAGATGCTTTATGAGTTTAAAAGAAGCCAGCCTCAGGAATTAGAACAGCTGCGAGGTGCTCTCGAGGCGGAGGATTTTGAAACGGTACGTCTCAAGTCTCATTCCTTGGCCGGGATTGGCGGCAATATCGCAGCCGATAAATTAAGAGAAGCGTGCAAATCGCTTGAAAAAGCCGCCCAAATTGGAAAAAAAACGGAAATGCGTAATCTCTTTATAGAGCTTCGAGAAGAATTTGAGCGCGTGATACAGGCTATTTCAACGATCCAGGAACCGGCAGATAGGGGATCTGCTCCGCCACATGCACCCGATATGGATTCAATAGATCTTGACTCCTTTTATCAGACTTTAAAAGAACTCGACAAATCTGTCGGCGATTTCGATCCTGTCGGTGTTGAATCGGCCATAAAGAGGATAGAGGAAACAGGGTTACCGGCTGAATTGAAATCCCATTATCATGAACTGATACAAAAGCTTCACGATTTGGATTACAAAGCCGCAGAGGAGCCTTTGACGAAGATTCAAAAGACACTCCAAGATATCATGGGAAAGAAATCATGAAAGACCCCCTCAACGATTTGTCCCAATGCAGGATCCTCCTGGTCGATGATGTCAAAGACAACATCACGATATTGATCGAGACGCTTAAAAGCGATTACAAGCTCGGATTCGCCCTGAACGGCCCGGATGCCATAAAATATGCCAAGTTCAAATCACCGGATCTGATTCTTTTGGACATCATGATGCCCGATATAGATGGTTATGAAGTCTGTCGACGCCTGAAGGCGGATCCGAAAACCCGAGACATCCCCATTCTTTTCATCACTGCCCTGGATGAGATAGAAAATAAAACCAATGCCTTTGGAGTGGGGGCCGTGGATTACATTACCAAACCCTTTGAATTATTAGAAGTCAAGGCAAGGGTCAAAACTCATTTAACTTTGAAATTGGCTAGACAGACCCTTGCCGCTCAACGTGACCGTTTGCAACAATCCCTGGACCTGGCCATGGAGGTCCAACAAAGTCTGTTGCCCACAGAAAATCCACGAATTCCGCATTTGGATATCGCCGGAAAAAGCGTGTATTGCGACGAAACCGGAGGGGATTATTATGACTTCCTGGATCTGGGAAAAGAGAAAATAGGCATCGTCGTGGGGGATGTATCCGGTCATGGTATCCAGTCGGCTCTTTTGATGACCACCGTCCGCGGCAGCCTGAGACAACGGATATTGATGCCCGACAGCCTTGCAATGACGATCTCGGATTTGAATAGACAATTCCATACGGATGTGGCGTCTTCGGGCCATTTCATGACGCTGTTCATTTGTGAAATCGACACTCGTAACAGGATCTTACGCTGGGTCAGGGCCGGGCATGATCCGGCCGCGGTTTACGATATAGCATCCGATACCTTTCTTGAGCTTGGCGGAAAGGGTTTACCTTTGGGCGTCGTGAAGGATATTCAATACGAAGAAGGTGCCAGCAGGATTGAAAACAATCAGATTCTGGTGATAGGCACCGACGGAATATGGGAGTCCTTCGATCCCGATGGGAAACGTTTTGGAAAGGATAAATTTAAGGACATTGTCCGTTCTAATGCCTATTTACCGGCGGAGAGAATCGCCGAGAGCGTGATCAAATCGGTTCAACGGTTTAGTCATCCGCTCAAGAGTGAGGATGATATTACCCTTGTAATCGTTAAATTCGAATAGAAAGAGCGCGTGTTAAAAAGCTTTCAGGCATCCATCAGGATCACTTCGGGAAATTCTTCTAAATCAAGTCAGTGAAGTAAGAGGTGTCCCCTCATCCTATTGGGGTAGAGCGACTGTGACGACTTTACCACCATATTCATGTACCGAATCGTGGGCACGAATCGTCACGTCAGTGATTCCTTCGGGTATCTTCACTCCTGACAGACTACGCGTAAAGGGTTGCTCATCCACATGCGGGTGATAAAGCGTCCGGGTACCAAAAACAGTGCCGCCCGATCCTACGACATCCCATTTGTTGACATAGTGCTTCCACCCTTCATCGCTGTGAGACACGGTGACGTCAAATCTGTAGGTCCCGTCTCCAAGCTTCTCAACCTCAACCGCGATAACGTCAGCTTCATCCGCGTGTGTCGTCAGGGGGGAAAACAAAAGAACAAAAATGATAACGATGCACACTCTCATTGATGCCCCCGTTTTAAATATCAATTTTTAAAAGTGAATATTCCTATGCACCCGAATCTTCAAGTTTCACATTCACGGACCCGGCGGTATCTGATAACTGCTTCCAGGTTTCGTCGTCCACAAACACGCCCTCTTCTTCCCGCTGTTTTCGTCGGTTGAATTCAATCTCACCCGGCATATGGATCTTATCAAAATCGGGCACCAACCGTGAACTTTTTAAAAACTGGATGAAGGTATCTACCTCCTTTTTAAAATCATCCGTTCCCTTAAAGGCTTCGATATTAATGGCCGTTAGAAATACACCATTTCCAATTCTTGTCGCCTCCTCACGGCTGCAGCCTGCACCTCCCAATGCACCCGAAAGTATATCCACCGCCACCGCCAACGCAAATCCCTTGTGGGCGGAAATACCGCCAAACGGCAGAATAGCACCAAGGGGCGGGCCATAAAAATCATTCGGATCCGTTATCGGATTGCCGTTGGAACCGATCGCCCAACCTTCAGGAATTTTCTCTCCACGGTTTTTCTGCACGCGGATTTTTCCTTCAGCAACCACACTGGCGGTCATATCAACCACGATGGGAAAATCCCCACCGGTCGGAATGCCGATGGCCAGGGGATTGGGTGACATCCTCGCATCGATCCCGCCGAACGCACACATCAGTCTCCCCATGCCGTGATTGTTGCACATAACAATACCGATCATGTTTGCTTCAGCCGCCATTTCGGCATATTCTCCCAATCGTCCGATATGGGCGCTGTTATACAGACTCACGGCTGCGATCGACCGGGCCTTGGCTTTTTCCATGGCCAATTCCATGGCCTGCCTGCAAACGGTTTGGCCGAATCCCCAGCCTCCGTCGACCACCGCCGATGCATCTGACTCCCGTACTTTTTGGATGCTTTGACCGGCCTTGATATCTCCCTCTTTGAGTCTTTGGATATATTGTGAAAGACGTATTACGCCATGTGAATCGTGGCCCATTAAGTTCGATAGTACCAAAGAATGAGCGATTCGCCGCGCTTCCTCATTGGATAATCCAGCCCCCTGGAAAATATCCGCACACATTTTTTCCAACATAACCGGTTTAATAACAGGCATTGTTCCTCCTCGTTTTATACGTGATGGTTATACTGCATCGACAATCGGTAAAAGTAATCGGTTTTGTGCTCCATAGGGTAACCGATTTCGATTGTCAAGGACATTCAAATGTGCGCCCCCCAGCGGATTCGAACAGAGAGCTGTTTCTGGCAAGGCCGATTACAAACACGTTTCGCTTGATTTTTGTACTTGGATGGTCAATGTTACTCAGCATCGATCTTAAAACTGGACTGAATCGGAAATAACTCAAACGAAAGGAACTCGAAGATGAAAAAATTAAAACAGGATCTTAAAACCGTGACCAGTGAACTTAAAAAACTTGTCAAGAAAACAGAGAGCCTGGCGACAAGAGCCGATAAGATAGAGAAGTCGCTGGCAGCAAAAGCCAAAACCGCGAAAAAGCCGGTGGCTAAGAAACCTTCACCGAAAACCAAAGCCACAAAGGCAAAGGCCGCCAAAAAGGGAGCTGTAAGCAAGAAGACGAAAAAATAGTGGAGAAAAAAATGCGTTTGAAAGACAAGATAACGCTTATCACTGGAGGGGCGGCTGGTATTGGCAAATCCACTGCAGAACGGTTTGCCGAAGAGGGCGCGCGGGTGATCATTTGTGATGTCGACAAGGAGGCGGGCGAAACCACTGCAAAAGGATTAGGTTCGGATTCCGCTTTCTACCGGGTGGACGTAACGGATAAAGATTCGGTTAATCGTTGGGTTGGGAAAGTTTTGGAAACGTATAAACGGGTGGATGTTCTTGTCAATAACGCAGGAATCCTGCGTGATAGTCAGATGGCGAAGGTGAAAGAGGGTGAATTGGTTTCGCAGATGACCGATGAAGAATTTGACCAGGTAATAGCCGTTAACCTCAAAGGTGTTTTCAATTGCACCCGAGCCGTTGTGCCGAGCATGATTCGCCAGGGCAGCGGCGTTATTCTCAATGCCACCTCAATTGTTGGAATCGATGGCAATTTTGGCCAAACCAATTACGT
>JAHEHB010000208.1:7747-9215 GCA_024644775.1 Deltaproteobacteria bacterium | reverse complement strand
TCCATATCCCTTTTTGGAGGTAACCCCTGCCCGGGTTTGTTCCTGTAGACCAAATTGTAAAGCACCGGAATGACAAAAAGTGTAAACATGGTTGATGCTGCAATACCGAAAATAATGGCCCATGCGAGACCGCTAAAAATCGGATCCAGCGTAATAACCAAATTGCCTAGCAACGTCGTTCCTGCGGTGAGAAAAATCGGGCGCATGCGCACCGCTCCTGCCTGCATCAGCGCTTCCTGTAAGTCCTTCCCTTCACGCAGAGCCATTTGGATAAATTCGATAAGGATCAGTGAATTTCGGACCACGATTCCTGCCAGCGCAATCATGCCGATCATGGCGGTGGCTGTAAACAGAATGGGGTTCGGGAAACCGTCCACGACCCGCTCGCCGATATGATTTAACATCCAGAATCCCGGCATAATACCGATGATGGACAGCGGTATGGCCAGCATGATAATTGCTGTGATCATAGACAGGCCGGTTTGAATACGCAGCACCAAAAAAATACCCAATAATGCAACCGCAAATGCAATACCCAGATCGCGAAATACCCGCAACGTAATCTTCCACTCGCCTTCACCGTTCCAAATCGCCTTTACCCCCCCGGGCAGTGTCCACGGTAGACCGCCGCCCGGATTCAGATACGTTCGCTGCTGAAAGGGAACCGGTTGGTCTTCTGCTTTGCCTTTGTGTAAATCGCTGGTCACATCCAACACGA
The DNA here is from genome assembly GCA_024644775.1 of Deltaproteobacteria bacterium. The sequence continues at coordinate 8,497 of JAHEHB010000208.1, read as the reverse complement.
TTTCAGCAGGTGTCCGTCCAGCAACCTCCGCAAAGGCATAAACGACCGGTTTAAGATTTTTGTGATAGATGGTCTTATCCTGGATTACCGGATCGAATCTGCCGAGTTCGGCAAGGGGAACGATGGGTTGCGGTGCATCGCGAACCCCTGATTTTTCTCTAATTTTGGTGATACCGGGTCTGCCTTTCACATGAAGATCGGTAAGGGCGCCGGGCGAACTCCGAATATCCAAAGGAAGTCTTAACATAACGGGCAAGGGATTCACCTCGCTGGGTATCTGCATGAATCCTGATATCAGACCCTGATTGGCGAGTCGAATCGTCTGCGCGATATCCGCTGTTGCGATCCCGGACAAGGCCGCTTTTTCTTTGTCCGGAATAAACATGGCTTTCTGTTGATCGTCTTCTACAGAAGTGTCCACATCCACGACAAACGGTTCCTTCTTAAGACGTTCTTCCAACATCCTTGCAGCCGTTTGCAATGTTGCATACGGTGTCGCTTTGCCTCCGTAGAGCTCTGCGGTTACGGTCGAGATCACCGGTGGGCCCGGTGGTACTTCCACCAGTTTCATATTTGCGCCTAAAGAATGGGCGATGGTTTCCATATCTCGGCGGATGCGCAACAACATGGCGTGAGATTGTTGAGCTCTCCGTTGCCGCTGGGCCAGGGTGATGCGAATATCCGCATAGTGAGCGCCGTATCGTAAATAGTAGTGTCGCACCATACCGTTAAAATCCATTGGCGATGGTA
>JAHEHB010000208.1:0-7737 GCA_024644775.1 Deltaproteobacteria bacterium | reverse complement strand
CTCGGGCACCGTTTGCAAATAATTGCTCAAAACAGCGACGACGCCCTGGGTTTTTTCCAGCGTAGACCCTTCGGGCATATCGACGACCACTTGGAACTCATCTTTATTATCATAAGGAAGCAGCTTTAGTGGTATCAACCGTAGAGCCGGCAATATTGCAGATATTAAAAACAGCAACGCCACCATCGCAAGAAATATCCAGGAACGCCGATGGGTGCGAAGAAGCGGTTTAAGCAACGAAGCATAGATACGATACAAACCGGATTGGGTGATGTCAGACGCGGTACGATCATTAGAAGGCTTGATCAGTTTGTAAGATAGCCACGGCGTTACTAAAAAGGCAACAACGGTACTCACTATTACACTCACGGGGACATTAAATGCCATAGGGGCCATATACGGGCCCATCATTCCTGTAATGTAAGAAAGAGGTGCAAAGGCGAAAATGATCGCGATGGTGGACATAATCAAGGCGCTTCGAATTTCAGCCATTGCCAAAAGGATATTGCGACGCCGAGACTGTTGACCTTTTCGAAAATACCGCTCGATGTTGTCAACGCCTGTGATAGGATCGTCCACCAGCAGTCCCAGGGCAAGAATCAGTGCAAAAAGCGTCACTCGATTGATCGTATACCCGGCCAAGAGGTCTAACCCTAATGTAACCCCGTAGCAAATCGGTACTGCCAATCCGACCACCAGCGCCGCCCGCCAACCAAGAAAGATCCCGATAAAGATGACCACGGTCAGAACGGCCACAAAAAGACTGGAGACCAGATTGTTTATTTTATCGTTTGCGGTTTGGCCGTAGTTACGGATAATTCGATAGTTGACTTCCGGAGGGAATATTTCGCGCTTCAGCTTTGAGAAATAGTCTTCCACCTCATTGGCCACCCGTACTGCGTTGGCGCCTTTCTTTTTTGCAATGGATATTGCCACTGCCGCATACACACCCGGATAGTCTTTCATTTGATCGGATGCCGGACCGAATCCCATCCATGTATAACTGGCAGGCTCCGCAGGACCATCGATTACACGTGCAATATCACCCAGGTAGACGGGTACACCGTCTACGACATTAATCACCAGCTTTCGCAGGTCTTCTGCGTTTCGGATAAAGTCGCCCGCCTCAATCACAATGTTCTGATTTTGGACCTGCACGTCGCCGGCCGAGAGTAGTTTGTTGGAAACCTCTATCGCCCAGGCAACTTCAAGCGGTGCGGTCCGCCGAGCTGCTAAAGCCTTTGGATCCAACTCGATCCGTATCTGTCTGGGACGACCCCCCGTGACCTCGAGCCGATTGGTATTCTCGATGGATTGAAGATCGTGTTCGATTTCTTCTGCAAGTCTTCTCAGTTCATGATCGCCGGTCAACTTCGGATTGTCGCTCCACAACACCGCCACAACAATTGGAACATCATCAATCTCAATGGGTTTAACGACCCAGGATTTAACGGCAGTGGGAATACGGTCTGTTTGAGAAAAAATTTTATTGTAAATCTTAATGAGGGAGTCTTCCCGATCTTCGCCGACGTAGAAACGAACGGTAACAACACATCGCTCGGGTTTAGACATGGAATAGACATATTCTACCCCGTCGATTTGATAGAGCAACTTTTCAAGCGGTGTGGCGATTTGGCGTTCTACCTGCTTGGCGCTGAGACCCGGCGCCGTAACGAGTACATCGGCCAGGGGTACGATAATTTGCGGTTCTTCTTCACGCGGCGTGATCAATAACGCGACGATGCCGCCAATCAGCGCACCGAACAATATGATGAGCGGCAGTGGGCCTTCTATAACGGTTGATAGTATCCGAGACAGCCAATCAAATTTATGGGAAGAATCAGTGGGCATGAATCATTTGTCAGTAGTTATTTGTCATTTGTCGGTAGTCATTTGTCATTAGCAATTTTTTCATAGGCCGATCATCAGCATTTTGTAAATGACTTATGACAATTAACAAATGATACCACACAATATATATTGTCAATACTCGCTTTTTTGCAGCCAGACTATTACAAGAATAACCGATTGTGTCAACCAGCTCGCCCGATGACGATTAATGTCAGAAAACCGTGAAATTTTTACGATGTTTTTTCAGTGTTCAGGTTTCGGGTTTCAGGATTTGGGATTTACTGACACCTCGTCTCGTCTGAGAAACCTGGTAAAATCCCAAATCCCAAGCACCAAATTCCAAATAAATATCAAATTCCAATATTCAATGACCCAAACATACAATTCAAATTGAGATCATATTTGCAATGGTTTGATGCAATGCTTTAACGAACAATTTTAGCGAACTGGTACACTCATTTTTCGAGATTATATTCGCGTTTGGGATTTTGAATTTTTGTCATTGTGATTTGTTTGTTATTTGTTACTTGTGATTTGGAATTTTAAGCCGAAGCTCAAAAGTTTCCTGTTCGATCAAACTGGTCGCTGGCGGCCAGCGGCGGCGCTGACACCTGACACCAATAAACGCCCTGGGTCTTACTTGAACGAAACTCGGAAGCTACCGTCCTTAGGCGATCGGAGGCTACACTCAATATGTGAGCGTTTGGTCCTCTGCGTCCAGCAGTCTGTGAGATGACAACGCATCCCTGGCCAGCCGACTTATCGTGCGTTCAAGTAGCCGGCCATCGATAAATATTTTAAGGGATGCGTTGTCTTTCGTGAGATTCTGAAGTAATGATTCCGTTAACTCGGAAGGAAGGGCGCCGGCTGTCCAAGTGGTTATCCCCCGAAGTATCGGATCTTTTGATTGAAGATACGGAGGTAGAAACGGAATTGCATCCCGAAGGAGCCCCGGTCGAACATGCGCCAGTCTTCCGATGCCCCAGAGTACACCCCTTTGAAGCATTTCATGCTCAATATAGTTTCCCTCTTTATTGACATATGAGACGAGGAGCCAGCTGAATTCATCCGCCAGCTGTTGGTGGCGGGACATGATTTCTCCCATGGCTTCCGGGGATCCCCATCCGATTCCCCCCGATTCGTCGTTTAAGTTCCACATGAGTCGCCGCATGATGTTACGGGCTGATTCCATCTCTTGATTTGCCAAGTCGCACACAACAATACCAACAGCGGTAATGGCCCGCCATTTAACCATCTCATCCGTTGCGAAGAAAAAAGAAAAAAGTGGGTTTACGACCTGTCGAGGTGGAACGCATCGGATAATTTCAAGACCTCTATTAAAATCAGATTGCCCAAGGAGGCTTTTTAAGGTTCGTTTGAGGTGTCTTGCTGACATGAAACACACAGGGGTAATCGGGGACGTCGTTTATATCTCTATGTTTCTTCCCAATCGATGCATCTTGTGGGGCAATTCTTTATGGCTTCATCCACTTCTAATTCAGGGTATTCCAAACGATCGGAAACTTCGATGTATCCGGCATCGCTAAGGGAGAAGACGGTTGGGCAGACTTCCTGACATACGCCGCATAAGATGCATTCGCTGAGATCGACAACGGGTGCTTTCATTGTCACTTCGCAGGCCCATCACCGTGTATGGCCTCACCGATTTCCTTTCCGAAACGATAGCAGGATTCAAGTCCCGATTTATCCGGTACATACTGAAGCCTTATATCCGGTTCCATCAGATTGAATTTCATCTCATTCAATTGCTCTTTGACGAGTTTAACGGCTTCACCGCTCCAGCCGTAAGATCCGAACGCCGCTCCGATTCTATCTTTGGGTTTGAGACCTTTCATATACGTTAAGATATCCGACACAGTGGGAAATAAGCCGTTGTTCAGGGTGGGTGATCCAACAATGATCGCTTTTGCATCTAAAGCTTCCGTCATGATGTCGGACCGGTGCCATCTTCGAAGATGCATGGGGCGGACTGAGATACCTTCCGAGGCTAACCCGGAGGCAATGGCATCGGCCATTCGTTCGGTACTGTGCCACATGGTATCATATATCACCAACGCCTTTTTATCCGTTTCCTGTTTACTCCAACGGGCATACGCGTCAATGATTTTGCCGGGATTTTTGCGCCATATGACGCCATGGTCCGGGCAAATCATGTTGATTTCAAGACCGAGCTCTTTTACCTTTTCAACTAATTTTAGAATCAGCGGAGCGTAAAGAAGCAGAATGTTCGCAAAGTACTTCTTTGCATGCCACATGATTTCGTCGCCGATTACGTCGTCAAATTTTTCAAATCCGGCATAATGTTGGCCGAAACCGTCGCTGGAAAATAGGATTTTGTCTTCCACAAGGTAAGAAAACATACTGTCAGGCCAATGGACCATACGTGTCTCGAGAAAGGCTATCGTTTTCCGGCCCAGCTTGAGCGTTTCGGCTTCCTGCACTGCCTGGTAATTAAAACGCGATCCAAAATGTTTCGGAAGATTCTTTTGGCCCATCTTCGAACAGAAGATTGGTTTATCCTCTCCGATTATACCCATAATCCGCGCCAAACCACCGGTATGATCCATTTCCGTGTGGTTGCTGATGACGTAGTCGATTTTTTGGGGATCAATTACCTCCGAGATATTGTCCATGAGTTGATCGGTAAATTCGCTTTTTACCGTATCGATGAGGGCAACCTTCTCATCGACGATTAAAAACGCATTGTAGCTGGTTCCAAACCAAGTGGAATAGCCGTGAAAGTCTCGAATATTCCAATCATTCACGCCCACATCGTAAACATTTTTTAGAATCTCTACCGGTTTCATACTTGTGCCTCACCTGATGTTTGGTTGTTAATTAATAGGTAAACATAAACATATTTGCCCTTTACGCAAGCTGCCGATGCTGCCGAGATTTTGTTAAATTGAGATCCACTGGAATAATGGGGTTACAATTAGACAGGTTATTAAAAATAAGGATACCCTTTTATGCCATCGTAAAGTAGTCGGCATAAAAGGGTACCGGGTTGAAACGAATCTCGCGTGAACTTTTCAGGCTTTAGGATTCTTTTTCAAAATCCTCTTTGCCAGCACCGCATACCGGGCATTCCCAGCTGTCCGGAACATCTTCCCATTTTGTCCCTGGTGCTACCCCGTTGTCCGGGTCCCCCTGTTCGGGATCATACACATAACCGCAGATGGTGCATACATACCGATCCATTACACGTCCTCCTTTCACTTAATCTTGTCTATTCAGCTTTGAGTTGGTTAATAAGTTCGGTTACTCGGCTTTCGATGTCATCACGCAGTTTCCGGATAAACTCTATCTGTTTTCCAGATGGATCCTGAAAATCCCAATGCTGGGTGAATGCTGCTGACGCCTCTATAAAACTCTGATTGGGTTCGTTATCGCCCATCGTGATCAGCCAGTCAAGTGGTTTTCCATCAATCGCTTTCTTGATGGCGTGAGGCTTCCGAAATGCCATGTCGATCCCCTGTTCCTGCATCGTTTTTTCCATCGTTGGAAATATCGCATCCGCCGGATGTGTGCCGCCACTGAGTATTTCGAAAGTGTCACCAGCAAGATATTGCATATAGGCGCTTGCTATCTGGCTGAGACAGCTATTGTCTCGGCAAGCAAACAAAATTCTTTTCCGCTCCATAAAGGGTTTGATCAACTGTTTCACAGCATTCCTTATGTCTTCAGATGCTGTGGGGTGATGTTTCATATCGTCCGGCTTTTCGATGCCGTGATAGGTGAGGCTTCCGTTAAATTTAGCGCCGATGGCATCAAAAAAGTAAGCTGTCGTAAGTTTCAAACCTTCAAAAAGGTTTTTTCCCTTTGTGGCTCCCACGGCAAGCAAGAAACCGCATCTTGTGTTTCGACCGGGATCTGAAAGCTTCAATTTGTATTTTCTTGCCCAGAACGTCTGACATCGATCAATAAGGGCTTTCATCTGAGCAGTGGTGTTGTAAAAGAAGATAGGCGTTGCCGCAACGATAACGTCTGACTGTCGGATCAGGGGATATATCTCATATTTCATATCGTCATCGATTGGGCAAAATCCCTTTTTTTCGCATACGATATATTCCTTGCATGGTACGATATTTTGCTTATCGACATGAATGGTGTGGGTTTTTGCCCCCAACCGTTGCGCTTCTTCCATGAACAGTGACAGCAAAAAATTTGTGTTGCCCTTGCGCCGGGGGCTCCCCTGTAGTCCTAATACAAACATATTGGAAGACATTCTTATTTATTGTGACAGGTTTTGCAGCGGGTCGGTCCCGATTTTTGACCGGCCTTTGCCGTTTTTCGGTGGCACACCGTGCATTGCTTCATTACTTCTTTCTTTTTTAGCTTACCCTGTTTTTTAAATGTTTCGATCGCGCCCGATTCTTGAGGAAAAATGCCATGGCACGCCTTGCAGTCGTTTAGTGCCGATTGGTGAACGGCATGAGGGAACGGTACTTTTCCCGATTTACCGCCGTAAAGGACCATTTGCTCAGCCCCTTTGTTTTCACTGGCATTCACAACGAACGCGCCGAAAAAAATTCCGATAATTACAGCCAATAACCACCGATTTATCCTTACCCGATGGACCTTTCTCTTCGCAGCTTGTTTAAATGATATTATTTTCATCCTTTTTTTCCGGCAAAAAATATGGTTGTTAAGGGGCAACAGATCCGGCTTCACCGCTTAGGGTACACTGGGTGAAGTCGATCGATTTTCCGCATTCGCTGCATGTGTGAGGCCGGTCGAACTCGTCTGAAAAGATCTCTTTTTCTTTACCGCACTCAGGACATTTACATATAAATGATTTTAGGTTTTTTAATTGTTGATAACCGGGGCAGTGTTGCGGTGTTGACATGATGTCCTCCTATTGTGTCGGAAATTCGAGTTTCCGGTTTTAACTCAGTTTTTTAGCAATCTCTCGTCCGTACTCCTGGGCCATTTGAACGCCCCCTTCAAGGGTGCTGGTTTTGAGGCGCAATGGTTGGTCGGTCATTTCCATTTTGAAGATGTTTTTCATGGTATCATAAATACGATCCGGTGCTTCTCCGCTCCATCCAAATGCGCCGAAAGCCCCTCCGATGTTACCTTCCAAATTTGCATTTTCCGCCATGAAAAGCAGTGTTTTCATCCCTTGCATCATGTCCCCATGATAGGTGGCCGAACCAAAAACAAATGCATCATAACCATCCAGATCACTTTGCTGTTTGATATATTTAACGTCTTTTACAACCGCTTCAATACCGGCGATTCGAAGGCCTTCGCCGATCAGCTCTCCGATCTGCCTGGTTTCTCCGGTTCTTGTTGCGCAAACAATCAGTGCTTTGGACATTATCCTGTCTCCGTCAATCTATCGATTCTTTTGCAATATCAATAACCCGATCTGTATTGAAATATCCGGGTTAAGCGATTCGTTGATCGATCCCTTCGGCAGAGCAATCCGGGGTATAGCATGTATTGTCTAAAAATTCACATTTTTCTTTGCATGATGGGCACTCATCCGGTGGCACATCCGCTTCGAGTGTATAGCCGCATTTACTGCATTTCCAGCTGGCCATTCGATCACCTCCATTGGTGATATTGTTAATATTATAAACGTTTTATTCAGTTTATTTAAAGCAACGATAAAGCTATGAGGCACAAAAAAATGCCCCGGGACCCTCATTCTTAGGAAGGTCTCGGGGATATTTTGCTACCGTTGATTTACAATTTCCAGAGACCGTGAAGATTGCAATACTCTCTTGCGGTTACATTCTGTGCCTCAATATTGAATGTTGCTTCAGGGGATTCTCCTGGGTTCAAAAAATGCCGATAGGCTTCCCCGTCTGCGATAATTTCGACCCACTCAATATAGTGTTTTTCTTCCATGGGGTG
>JAHEHB010000207.1 GCA_024644775.1 Deltaproteobacteria bacterium | reverse complement strand
TTTACCGATACTGTCCCGCAGAGAAACCACCGCTCCGTTTATCACTTGCCAAGAGATGATGAACTATAACTCAGGGAGAAATCTGGACTTGTGGGAAATGGCCGTCCGTTATGAAAGTATACGCGGAAATATTCCGCCGGAACAGGTCTTTGAGAAGATGAAAGAAATCGTTGGGCATATGCGAAAGTCGATTCAGCAAGGGCTGAACGGTACGGAATATCAGGATCGAATTTTGGGAATTCAATCCGGATTTTTTAAAACGCAGATGGAAAGCAACCGGTTACTTGATGGCGGTATTTTAAATCAAATCATCCTATGCGTTACGGCGGTGATGGAGGTCAAGAGCGCCATGGGAGTCATCGTCGCCGCACCCACCGCCGGCTCGTGTGGGGTTTTACCCGGTGTATGCATCGGAACCGAAACCCTGCTGGGACTTTCGGAAAGTGAGATGACAAAAGGGCTTCTCGTCGCAGGTATGATGGGTGTATTTATCGCTGCACGATCCACATTTGCAGCAGAACTGGGGGGGTGTCAAGCGGAGTGCGGCGTTGCCTCCGGAATGGCTGCGGCTGCCCTTGTAACCTTGGCGAAGGGGAGCAATCAGCAGGCCATCGATGCGACATCTATGGCATTACAAAATATATTGGGTATGGTTTGTGATCCGGTTGCGAATCGGGTCGAGGTGCCTTGCCTCGGGAAAAATGTTTTGGCCGCTAGCAATGCATTGGCTTCAGCGAATATGGCACTCGCAAACTTTGATCCTGTGATACCTTTGGATGAGGTGATTGAGGCGATGGACACGGTGGGCAGGAGCCTTCCATCCGAGCTTCGGTGCACAGCGCTGGGAGGGCTGTCTATAACAAACGCTTCACGGGAGATAGAAGAACGACTGAAAAAATAATCCGGTAATTGCTGGTCTCGTAAAAAGATAGACAAGTGAGCTTTTTAACTTGACAAACATTCTGTGGGCTTTAAAAGAGAACTGAACGACGAAGGGAGATGACAAGACATGTTAAAAAATAAAAAAATCGGCATCATCGGAAGTGGAAACATGGGAGAAGCCATCGTTGGTGGTATCATTGCCTCAAAGGCGGCTACCGCAAAAAACATTATCTGTTCCGATATACGACCGGATCGGTTGGATTTGGTTAAAAAAGCATACAGCGTTGCGACGACCAAGAATAGTCTAAAAGTCGTAAGAGAATCCGAAATCCTCATATACTCAGTCAAGCCCCAGAATATGGCCGCAATCCTCAAGGAAACAGCGTCTGAATTGGATATGTCTAAACTTGTCGTCTCCATTGCAGCCGGTGTTCCGTTGGCTGCAATTGGATCTTGCATAAAAAAAGAGTTACGCCTGATTCGGGTAATGCCCAACATCGCAACGTTTGTTAAAGAAGGGGCCGCAGCCATTGCCGGCGGAAAGCATGCGAAGAAAGAAGACCTTAAAATGGTAAAAACCATATTTGATTCTGTGGGACAAAGCATCATCATCGAGGAAGAGCTCATGGATGCGGTCACCGGGCTCAGTGGTAGTGGACCGGCTTACATCTTTTTGATTGTTACCGCCCTTGCAGATGCCGGTGTCAAGATGGGTCTTTCGAGACAGGAGGCCCTTTTTCTGTCGACTCAGACCATACTGGGCTCTGCAAAACTTTTATTGGAGACCAAAGAGCACCCGGGTAGATTAAGAGACCGTGTCACATCTCCCGGAGGCACCGCCATTGCCGGTATCCATACGCTAGAGGAGGGCGGACTTCGAACCACATTGATGAATGCCGTAGAGGCCGCTACCGTACGATCCAAAGAACTCGGCGAGATGATGATCCATAATTTTTCACGAGATTGATGGTTTGGGTTCTCGTAAACAGGCTCTTTCTTTTTAAAATGTCTTGACTTATCATAAAGAATATATTTTATTTCGCCAATTGGCGATTTTCCGCGTTCAGATAATTGAGGATATGAGGTTTCAGCCTTTATGTTTGCTATTGGTAATCTATTTATGGCGGTTGCAAAGGTACTTGACATAGTACTTAATATATTCATGTGGATCGTTATTGCACGTGCGATTCTATCATGGGTCAGTCCGGATCCGTTTAATCCGATCGTTCGATTTATTCATAACGTAACCGAACCCGTTCTTTACCCGATTAGAACCAAATTGCCGCTCAGTTTTGGCGGACTTGACCTGTCACCCATTGTTGTATTTCTCGGTATCATTTTTCTACGCACTTTTGTCGTTAATTCGTTAATGGGAATGGCTGCAAGGTTACTATAAGACAATATCAAGGAGGGTTGGGCGGTATGAAGATTACTCCCAAAGACATCCAACAGCAGCGGTTTAAAACGAGATTTAGAGGTTTCGATGTCCGTGAAGTCGATGAATACCTCGATAGGATCGCAGATGAGCTGGGTTCGTTGGAGGTGAAATGCGAACGCCTGGATGAGGAAAACCGAAGGCTTGTTCGAGAAAATCAGGATTACCGAGAGCGCGAAGATACGTTTAAACGCGCGATGATGAGCTCGCAAAAGGTGTTGGAACAGATGAAGGAAAATGCCCGGAAATCGGCTGAACTCATCATATCCAATGCCGAAGTAAAAGCCGAAAAAACCCTTAATCGAGCCCACAATCGACTTGCGCAGCTTCACGAAGATATCGCTGAATTAAAACGGCAACGGATTCAATTAGAATCACAAATACACTCCATCTTAGATACCCACACGAGACTTCTTGAAACGCGAAAAGAAGAGATGGGAACCACCGACGAAACGGAATCTCGTCTTAAATTTTTGCGTCCGTAAAAATAGCTAAACCGAACCCCCCTGTTGTCCGAATATATAAAGAACGAACTGCTTTTTTCATGAGGAGTCAACCATGGCAAAGATTGATGCGTTCTTTAAATTGATGAATGAACAGGGGGCGTCGGACCTTCATTTAGTCTCCGGACAGCAACCTGCCCTTCGGCTCAGAGGGGAAATCGAAAGAATCAAATACAAGGTTTTGGATAACGATGAACTAAGATCCATGCTTTATGAAATCGCACCTGAAGAGAAGGTGAAAGTGTTTGAGGAGTCCGGTGATATTGATTTCGGCTATGAAATACCCGGTCTGGCCCGCTATCGAGCCAATTTTTTTATGCAAAAAAACGGAGTGGGCGCCGTTTTCAGGCAGATCCCAGAGGAAATCATGACCGCTGAGCAGTTGGGATTGCCACACGTGATTCCCAAACTGGCTTCTCTACCCCGCGGACTGGTAGTGGTAACCGGTCCCACCGGTAGTGGAAAATCTACCACGCTGGCTGCCATCATCGACGAGGCGAACCGGATCCGAAGGGATCATATCATCACCATCGAAGATCCAGTGGAATTTGTTCATAGAAGCCAGGGGTGTATTATAAATCACCGGGAAGTCGGTCTGCATACGAACACCTTTTCCGCAGCTCTAAGAGGCGCCCTTCGAGAGGACCCGGATATCATTCTTGTGGGAGAAATGAGAGATTTGGAAACAATTGGTCTCGCCATCGAGGCCGCTTCCACCGGCCACCTGGTGTTCGGTACGCTTCATACCTCAAGCGCCGCAAAAACCGTTGACCGAATTATCGAGGTGTTTCCCTCCGGTGAACAAGCGCAGATTCGCTCTACCCTTTCGGATGGAATCCGAGCGATTGTTGCCCAGGTCCTTTTTAAGCGAATCGATAAAAAGGGCCGGTGCGCCGCCCTGGAAATCCTCATCGCAACACCGGCGGTTCGCAATCTTATTCGAGAAGCGAAAACCCACCAGGTAAATTCGATGATTCAAACCGGGAAAAAATACGGTATGCAGCTTCTGGATGATTCCATTATGGAGTTGTTAAATAAAGGCTGGATTGACCCCGACGACGCCTACCAAAAAGCGAACGATAAAGGCCGGTTCAGAACTTTTCTTAAAAATCCACCTGCCGATTTTACGGATGCTTAAATTAAAGGAATAATATTTGTCATGAGAAAGCAAGAATTAGACTACATTCTCAATCGGATGCTTGACTCCAATGATAATGTATCCGATTTGAATCTAACCGTTGGAAAACCGCTTCAGGTCGAGAGTTCCGGAGAACTCGTGCGCGTCGATATGGATCCTGCGTTTGAAAATCTAACCCCGTTTCAGACCGAGGTTTTTGCACTCAACCTTATTAATCAAGATCGTCGATTAACAGATAATCTCTTAAATGAGGGATCCTGCGACCTTTCTTATGCTCTGATCGACAAAGCGCGTTTCAGGGTGAATGTTTTTTCTCAGTCCGGAAGATATTCCGCTGTACTCAGAAGACTCGAGACGGAAATACCAACACTGGAAGGTTTAAAGCTACCAGGGGCCTTTAAAAACGTTGCACAAGAGAAAAACGGCATTGTTATCGTCACCGGGGCAACCGGATCTGGAAAATCTACGTCTCTTGCGGCTGTGCTCAATGAAATTAACGAGACAAAGTCGGTTCATGTGGTGACTTTGGAGGATCCCATTGAATTTCAGCATCCGCAAAAAAAGTCCACGTTTAATCAGCGGGAACTCGGCGGCGATTTTGATACCTATGCCAACGGACTTCGGGCTGCCCTGCGGCAAGCACCCAAGGTAATTCTCGTAGGAGAGATGCGAGATCGAGAGACGGTAGAGATCGGTCTCAGCGCAGCAGAGACCGGGCATTTGGTATTAACGACGCTTCACACCGTGGATGCCGGACAAACCATAAACCGAATCCTCGGTATGTTTTCCACAGAAGAGGAGAACCAGGTTCGGATACGCCTTGCGGATACGATTCGTTGGATCGCATCCCAGCGACTGCTCCCGAAAATCGGTGGTGGGCGCGTGGCAGCCTTCGACATTTTGGGATCCAATATACGGGTGAAAGATTCGATTCTTCATGGTGAATCGGAGGGGAAAACCTTTTACGAAATCCAATCGACCGGTAATGCCTTTGGTATGATCACATTCGATGAATACATTGTGGGTCTTTACGAACAAGGCTTGGCCACCGAAGAGACGGCCATGGCATACGCTTCTCGAAAATCGATTGTGGGACGCGGGATCGATACAGTGAAAAGCAGACGTGGCGAAGCCACGACCGATATCGAAACGCTTGAGATCGATACCGGTTATGAAAAATCTGAGTATTAGGAGGATGTATGGATATCGTTTGTAACCATTGCGACAGCAAGTTCAAACTTCCGGATGGAAAAATACCCGCCGATAAAACGGTCTCCATTCCCTGTCCAAAGTGCAAAAACAAGATCACACTAAATTCCACAAAAAAATTTGAACAACCGACCCCAAAGGCGAAAAAGTCAACATCTACAGTCGATGGTATCTATTCCAATACCTATGATGCCTCTGAAAAGCCATTTGATTTTGTTGAAGAAGAGGGGAAAACCGCCTTGGTTTGTGAATTGGATCCTGCCGTAAAGAAGGCCCTTTTGTCGGCACTTGCACACATGGACTATCATGTGACGGATGCAAAGGATACGCGGGCTGCGTTGAGACATATGAGGTACCATGTCTACGACCTGGTCATGGTGAATGAATCCTTTGATACGTTGGATTCAGATCGTAGCGGGGTTTTGGGATATCTCGAGCGTCTTCCCATGGAGTTGCGTCGCGATATTTTTGTAACCTTGATCACTCGGCGGTATCGCACGTTGGATAACATGATGGCGTTTAGTAAAAGTGTCAATCTCATACTAAACGCTAAAAATATCGGAGGCGTCGAAAAGATACTAACCCGTAGTATTACGGATCATGGATTTTTTTACCGTGTTTTCAATGAATCGTCAAAGAGGGTTGGACGAATTTAATGGTGTAAATGGGTGGATGGATATTCAGGAAATAGTTGCTATCCAAATCTGAGTCCCTTCGTGTTTTCAGTTCCTTCTATTTCGTCTGTGATCTGTTTTACCGATGCGACCGTTTCATTGATAATCGATTCAATCTCATCTAACTGAATACCAAGATTCGTTGTCGCGGAATTTTCAGTGTCAAGTATTATCGGCTCCGTGTCTGTGACACAGTATTTGGCGATTTCATCGGCAGTGTAAAGAATGTTGGCTAAACTATCTGTATTTGCCGTATTAGCCTTAAAGGGGGCGTGGTGATATCGAATGGCCTCATAAATTGATCTTGGAAAATTCCATCCCTTGCACAGCATGGCCGCGATCTCAGCATGATTGAATCCGATTGTAAGCTTTTCAGCTCGCGGCAAACTCTTCCCTTCGTCCTCCATGTATTTCTCAAGTACTCCCTTTTTTTCTGAAATATACGGATCCAATATGAGTTTTCCTGCATCATGAAGCAATCCCGCAATATAAGCGTCGTTGGCCAGATCCTGTTTTACTCTGTTCGCAATGATTCTTGAACCGAACGCCACGGCTAAAGAGTGTCTCCAAAGATCCCCCGGCATTAAGCGGTATCCTTTCAGTGGCATATCGATTAGGTTTGAAGCGCTTGCTGTAACGATAACTTCCCCGAGAACCCTGAAACCAAGAATCACGGCAGCACGCCGAATCGAGGAAACCTTACCGCTCTGGCCGTAATAGGCGGAATTTGCGAGTTTAAGTACTGTTGCAACCAGCGCCTGATCCGCTTCTAGTGTCCGCTCGAAACCTTCGAAGTTCGCATTCGTGTCTGCCATTATCTCTTGTGCTTTTAACAAGATTTGCGGCATTGCGGGCAGCGCTTCAACAGCCCGCACAATTTTATTTTTTAGCGTGTCTCTACTCAAAGGGTTCATAGTGAAATGTCGAATCTGCTTTATAAATAAACCGTTTCTGATTGAACATGAATTCGATCAAACATAAAAAACCGTACATAGTAATTAAATCGGATCTTTGCTTTTGTTTGGGGTTGTTCAATCCGGAACATCGAATCCTGAACCGCTCAACCTCCATTAATTGATACAAACCCGCCGTACTTCACTCATATCTGTTAAGCCTTTGAAGACTTTTAATATTCCATCTTGCTTCATTGTCGTCATGCCCACCCTCATCGCCTCTTTAAAAATATTTTGGGTAGTTTCCTGCTTTTTAATCATATGTTTTATTTCGGTGGTATTTTCGAGAAGTTCATGTATGGCGATGCGTCCACTGTACCCCGTGTTGGAGCAGGAATCACAACCGGCAGGACGATGAAAGGTCAACTCAGCGTTACGGTCAATCCCAGTTGATTTAAAATAGGTTTCTCCATATTCTGAAACAATTTCCTCAAATTCCTGCTCAGAGGGATGGTACGATTCCCGGCACTCTGTGCATAATGTTCTGACAAGTCTTTGAGCCAATACACCGAGCAACGCATCAGCAAAATAGATGGGATTAAACCCCATGTCTAGTATCCGGGTTACGGTTTCGGCGGAATTATTGGTGTGAAGTGTCGAAAATACCAGGTGACCGGTGAGTGACGCTTCAAGCGCGATAGAAGCCGTTTCTTGGTCGCGCATTTCGCCGATCATTATCACATCGGGATCAGCCCTTAGGAAGGCCCGCATAATTCTAGCAAAGTCAAGCCCAATTCGTGGTTTGGCCTCCACCTGCCGTAATCGAGGCTGAATAATCTCCACCGGATCTTCTGCGGTCCATATTTTTATACCCGGTTTGTTAATATAACCCAGAGCGGAATGAAGTGTGGTTGTCTTGCCGGAACCGGTGGGCCCCACTACCAGCACAATACCATAAGGCTGGGTGATGATCTTATGAAATGTTTTCAATTTGTGTTCGTCTAAACCGGTTGATTCCAGATCCAGCGCATTGGCCTTGTTTAGAATCCGCAAAACGGCATCTTCGTACCCCCCTGTCGTCGGCAGGGTTGCCACACGAAGTTCAAAGATGGGCAGCCCCTTTCGTCTGAACCTTATTTTCCCATCTTGTGGAAGCCGTTTGTCAGCGATATCCAGCTGTGCCATGACTTTAATTCTTGATAGAATACCTTTTGCCAGTGATATGGGAACCTTAAAGTAGTCTTGACAAATACCGTCGATACGAAATCTTATATTGACGCACTGAGATTCTGGAAACGGCTCGAAGTGAATATCAGAAATGTTTTTCCGATATGCGGTAACGATCACCTGGTCAACGAGTTTTACGACTTGGCTTAATGATTCTTCATTGGATTCTTCTTCCGCTTCCTCTTGGGTGTCTCCCCCATCTTCCTCAAATTCTATATCGATAATGGAATCGAACCCCGTGCCTTGTTCCTGCCCCGATAAGATGGCATGATCCATTCTGTTTTCGTCAAAGAAGTGATTGATGAATTCTTCTATGTGCTCTTTTATCCCTACGTAGAAATTTACCCGATCGGTTTTCAGCAATGCCCGTATCTGATCCGTTTTGCTCAGGTCTTTAGGATCATCAATCAGGATATCGATCCCGTCTTTTCCCCATGATAACGGGACCCATTTGGCGTTATGTAAAAACGCTTTTTTTAGTTTTCCGATGATCTCAAAAGGACTTTCCAGTGAGGGATCATAAATTCTGAAAGGGACGTTAAAGTACAGCGAAAGGGATTTACCCAAATCTTCCACAGATATTTCGAATTCCTGCAGAAGAACAAATTCAACGCTTTTTTTTAACCTTTTAGATTGGGAGAGGGCTTGTTGGAGTTGTTGAACGGTAATTTTTTTTTGATTGATGAGATAATCATATTTCGAATTGATTGACAGTCCCGATGATATGGTTTCGAGTCTAGTTTTAATCTCATCGTTTCCAGAGTCCGCCTGATGTGCGGATTGATAAAAATCACACGCAAGTGCTTTTTGCTCCCTTTTTTCGATTTCCTGACCGAGTTTAAATTTAAACTCGGCTTTATCTGCATCTTTAAGTTCCGTGTTGCTGATGATTTTGTCTACCCGCTCAAGTGTTTCCGTAGACAAATAGCCTTTTAAAAGGCATGTTGCCATATCGGGGATAATCTCTTCCCACGGATAATCCTCTTGGCAAAGTAATTTTTCATATTCAGCGAGGGCCTCTCGGAAAAGTCCCAACTCTTTGAATGCAGACGCACTGTTAACTATTTCAGAACCTTCTTCAGTGATCGCCAACGTTTTTTTGAAAAAAGCAATGTCTTCAGCGGAAACAGAAATCGCCTCGTTTTGATCGAACGATTCGATTTCTGCTTTTAACTCCGTGACTTTATCACGAATCATTTCCTTCGTCGAACGATCCAGCTCGTTTGGCGTTGTCAGAATTTGCTCGTACACAACGAGGCTTTCTTCCAATAACCCCATCGATTG
>JAHEHB010000206.1 GCA_024644775.1 Deltaproteobacteria bacterium | reverse complement strand
CGGAATCCTCGCGTAGAATTCGAGCAGGGCCGCCTCATCTTCTTTCGTCAAAGGACGAATGGCAGCCTCGGTACCATCTTTGAGTATGATCTCTTTCGGGTATTTCACGAGCCCAAACCTCCCTACCCCATTTATTAGTGCCCATCCATAAATGATTTATCTATAATACTTTTGTTATATAATCCAGACGCATCTTTGACAATGTTGGTGCGTAACTTGACACCCCTCCACCTTTCTGAAATACTTTTCTCTACGGAAAAAACTCTTTTTAGCGCTTTGAACAAAAGGAGAAATAAGAAAAGTGATTGATCTTCAAAAGGGCTACAGGATAATCGACCTCTCTGAAAAGGTAATCCCCGATCTTCTTGAATTAAACGGTGATTACACATGGGGAACGAATGTGCGCAAATTCGAGTTGAACCAGTTTATGGCAAAACACGACCAGATGATCATGCATTTCGTCAACACAGAGACCCATGTGGGCACCCATGTGGAGGTACCGCTTCATCTTAAAAAAGACGGCAAGTCGTCCGCGGATATGCCGCTACAGACATTCTTCGGCGAAGCGGTCGTGTTGAATTTCGACCACCTCGCGCCCCAAGGCGGCAAGGGACAGCCGGTGCTCCCCGCTCATCTGGAAGATAAAGTCAAGCCCCGGGATATACTACTCGTATGGAGTAAATACAAAGGTGAAGAAAGACCCTTCATTGCACCCGAAACGGCAAAATGGATGGTTCAGCGCCCCATCAAGATGCTTGGCGTTACCGTGGGCATGAGCGTCTTTTTGGAACACCCAAGATCCGAAGATCCAGGCTTTGAAGAGGCGTGGACAACCCACAAAAGCCTGCTCGAGGCTGAAATACCGATCATTGAAAACATGGATCACTTAGACGAGGTGAGAAAGGAGCGTATTTACCTGTTTGCTTTCCCCTTGCGGGTTACCGGCTTGGAATCCTCATGGATCCGGGCGGTGGCTTTTGAACCGATAGATTGAGAGGGCAAACCGACTCATTTGTTTATCGCCTTTTAAATAAAACCTTTCGGATGGTCGGATAAGATATGGACAGTATCGTTAACAATAAAAATACTGCACAAATGGGACTTTCAAGAAAAACCATCCAACCGCCATACGATGATGTCAGTGCCTGAAATTCAACAAAACCTTTCAACTGGCACGATTTAGAGGGATCTGCTCTGTTCATTCCCGGGTTTGCACCGCCGCCCGTGGCATCCCTTCAATACTGTCTATCGATCAAAGGGGTCGACTTCAAGCGTATCCAGGTGATCGATGATGTCTCGTCAATGGAAAAAATGACTGCGTCGTTTATAAACGGTAAGGGTGGCGTTGTTTATCTTCAATATGTGGAAATCGATGGGTAAAATCCCAAAGCGATATGCCTATGAAGCGGTAATCCACAGCGATCTTGCAAGACGGGTGGGCGGAGGAACAAACGCCGGCGTATCCGAGTGATTCTGTTTGACAAAAAAATAGGGGGGATGCTATCAGAAGCCTGCGGTTCTGAAATCTAATCGAAATCGGCAACCTGATTATTTTAAGGAGGAAACAATGAACATCATAATGATTATGGTCGACAGTCTCAGATACGATCATGTGGGCTGCTACGGAAATGAGTGGATCAAAACACCCAATATAGACAAATTGGCTCAAGAGTCCGTCGTATTTGAAAACGCCTATCCTGAGGGAATCCCGACGATACCGGTGAGAACGAGTCTGTTTACGGGCAACAAAACTTTAAATAGTCGATACTGGCAGCCGCTCGCTCCCGAAGATGTCGCCATGGCTGAAATACTGGACGAGTATGATTATCTGAACATGATGATAACGGACTGCTATCAAATGTTTAAACCGAACATGAATTTTACCAGAGGGTTTCACGGATATGAATTTTTCCGCGGGCAGGAAATCGACGCCTGGCGGACAGATCCCCACAAGGTAGACATCAAAAAGCACCTCAAGGCTGAACAGTATGGAGATCGCTATGCCCGGGGCTTGGATCAATATATGCGAAATGTGCAGGATCGCGAAAAGGAAGAAGACTACTTCGTTGCCCAGGTGATGGGTGAGGCGGCCAGGTGGCTGGATAGAAATCACAACCATCCGGTGTTTGACAAATTCTTTCTTTACGTAGATTGTTTCGATCCTCATGAACCGTGGGATTCGCCTGAGCCGTATAATTCCATGTATACGGATCCCAACTACAAGGGTTCTTGGATCATATGGCCTAAAGGAGGGCCCTATCACTGGCTGACAGAGGAGGAGTTGAAAAATATCCGGGCACTCTATGCCGGCGAGGTAACCTTTGTAGACAAATGGGTCGGCCATCTTCTCGATAAAATCAGAGACCTGAATCTCATGGACGACTCCATGATTATCCTGCTTGCCGACCACGGGCACCCGCTCGGTGACCATGAAATCATGGCGAAGTTTGGAGATAACCTTTACAGCGAGCTCATCAGAATTCCGATGATGGTACGGTTTCCAAATAAAGAATATGGCGGCAAGCGAATCAAGTCGGTGGTGGAAATACCCGATATCCTACCCACAATCCTTGATTATACCGACCACAGCCTCGATCTGGAATATATGAACGGGAAAAGTCTTTTACCCCTAATCAGAGGCGATGTCGAAAAAGTCCATCAGTATGCGATTACCGGCTTCTTCGGCTCAGAGGCGCGTTGCATTCGGGATGAAGCGTGGAGTTTTATCCGAAGACCCGCAGATCAAAGAAATGAATTGTATAATCTCATTGAAGATGCCAAAGAAAAAAATAATCTTGTGGACAAACATCCGGATAAAGCCAAAGAAATGGACGGCGCCATTTCAGGTATTTTAAACTGCAGACTGCAGAAGGAGCATTGGTTACAAATGCGGTACGATGTGCCGGGAATCTGCGAAGGGCGGCATCCGCCGTACGCACGTTGGGTTAAATGAATTAACGGCTTGGAATAATAAAATATTGGCGCTATAGATGGGAGAAACAAGGAGGATTTACCACAAAGGCACAATGACACAAAGTAAATATTTTTTCTTCGTGCCTTGGTGTCTTCGTGGCTGTAAACAGGTTCTGCCACAAAATACAGAAAAATCGTTTTAAAAAATCCGGGTATGGGAATAAGCAAGTTGGCCGACAACCTTCACAGCGGCAACTTGCCATCGCAGCTTCAATAAAGAACGCAAGGAGGATAGATATTATGGTAGATTTTACGGAGCATGAAACAGCGCTAATGGAAAAAATGACGCCCCAGCACAAAGCGCTGATGGATAAGCTCACCCCCAAGGAAAGAAAATCCATGGAGCAGAATGTTAAACCCGAATATGTGGATATCATTCAATCCTGGATCAAGTCGGACGAAGAAATAGAAAATATGCTTTTTTGGGACAAAGGGGGAAAGTACGATGATCCGGAATGGCAAAACCTAAAGCCGGTGGACGACACAACCGGTCGATTATATGAGCAGGCATTGGATCGTTTTAGGCAACTCAAAACAGATGCCGTAGAACTTCAACGACGATCGGATCTAACGTTATTGAGCCAATTCATTCCATCGCTGCTTTTTTCCGGTTTATCAGGCGCCGTGCGGTGCAATGAGGGCGGAGAGCCGGATGAAGCGGGAAATTTCTTTAAAGGCGTCGAGTTTCGCTGCATTGGTAGCATAGAAGATCAAATTAACAGCATTACGATTTTTCCCGTAAATTCGGATGAATTTGAGATTCACTTCGGTAGCCGAACCGACGACGCCGCAGAGGGCATTTGGGTGTATACCGGAGATTCCTACAGCCTCCTTCAATTGGCGCAGCTGGTTACCAGGACCCTGGCCAAAACAGATTTTGAAACGATCGTCAAAAGCAAGGCGGGAGAAATATTAACCCTGGATGCAAAAGCCATCCGCAAAGCGTCCATGGAAGGAGACACGCTTGGCTTCGATGATGAGCTTCGGCTGTTTAGCTCCGTTCGGGTAAAAGGTATCGACACCGCCCTTGACAAGGCCATTGAACTGCAAGAAGCGTTTTATCAACGTTTTGGGCTTGAAGTAGAATGCTCTAAAATCGGAAAAAAATACGGCAACTTTTATCTGATGCGTGAAGATAACTTCGATGCGTTTCTCCCTGACACGCCTGTTGAAAAAAAGGGGCTCGTCATGCTGACCGCGACCCTGGTATGCAGACGCTGTCGCCGTGAGATTAAGGACTTTAGGGATTTCGCAAAGTCATTTCCGAATATTCCTTTTGCGCTTGTTAATTTGAGCTCACCTCAATTCAAGTTCTATGAGCGAGTGTTTGGAGACATGAGCGGTGGTGATGTGGATAATTTCCGAAAAACAGCAGCCGGTGTAACACCGTTTGTTATCATCTACACAGCAGATGATAAAGGCGTACTCACGTATAGGGAATACCTTTCCACGGGAAAAGAAGCTGCACCACCTTCAGGCGATGGTACCATTGCAGCTTTAGGAAAACATTTCTCATAATACTGAATCTCCCCGCATCAACCTGCGGGGTACCAAAAAGGAGGATATCGATTCTTTGTCCCCTGCCCCAAACCCGGACAAGCCGGTTGGAGCGAAGCGTAAATCCTGTTTTAACGGGGAATTGACTATTGACTATTAAAAATATTCAATCATTTGAAGATATGGAATAAAAAGAGACACTGGAAAATAAAAATGCGTCATTCTTTTGGAAACGATCCGGCAAAGGTTGAAAACTACCGGCGGTTTTGGAACCGTGAACCTGTCACACGGCCGATCGTCGGGTTCTCTTTGAAAACCTGGTTTTCAATTCTTGAATATTCAGCAACCCGTCAATGGAAACCCAATGATCTTTTAACCCCGGATATGGTAAAGCCGGAGGAATTTTTAGACGATCAGGAAGCGCTGCTGAAAGAAGGGGAACACATGGGGGACGATATCTTGCGGGGGGCCTGTCCCCTTCAGGGGATCCGATGGTTTCCTGCATTTCTCGGTTTCGATTTGCAGATTCTCGGGGAAAGTATTTCAAATGAACATCGAACCGTTCAATATTCCTTGTAAAGACATGATAAAGTACTTTCAGATGGTGCAGAACGCAGATCGTCCCCTGCTCATCCGGGGATCGATCGAACCGGATGAGTTAAGGCTGCTTCTGGATAATTTGGATCCAGCCGGGCTGTATCTATATATTATGGTAAAAGACAAAGAGGAAGCGGATCGCCTGAGGAAGATACTGCTATCGACTTAATAACAAAAACGGAGAAGAAGACCATGAACATTGTCATTGTGTGTTTCGACAGTCTGCGTCAGGATCACTTAGGCGTTTACGGAAACAAATGGATTCAGACACCCAATTTGGATGCGTTTGCCAAAGAGGCGGTCGCCTTTACCCGATGCTACCCCGAATCGGTACCGACCCTTCAATTCCGACGGGCCTTGCATACCGGCCGAAGAACGTTTCCCTTTCTTGATACGCAGTTTTACAAGGGCGATGTGGATCCCATGCCCGGTTGGGGGCCGATTCCCCAAGACCAGGACACCGTATCTGAAATACTCGGCGCAAACGGTTATCGTTCCGCTTTCATAACAGATGCATACCATCAATTTAAAGCTTCCAAGAATTTTCACCGCGGCTTCGATTCATACGAATTTATCAGAGGGCAAGAGACGGACAAATACAAAAGCGGACCTGAAATGTCCGATGATGTGGTCGAAAAGCACCTAAATGCGGCCTCAAAAGATAACGAAGCCATCAAGGCATTTTTGAAAAAGTATTTAATGAATGTTTCCGACCGTAAATCCGAAGAAGATTATTTTCCTGCCAAAGTTTTCAACAAGGCGTCCCAGTGGCTTTTGGAAAACCAGACCGGAGAAAAGATTTTTATGGTGGTGGATTCGTTTGATCCACACGAGCCTTGGGATCCACCCGAATATTACCGAAAGCTCTACGACCCGGTTGATGACACCGTGGACCATATCCAATCTCTTTATTGCACGTGGGAAGGAAACATATCGGAACGTGAACTGAAACGAATGAAAGCGAATTACGCCGGTGAAGTCACCATGTGCGATCGTTGGTTCGGGCATTTTATGGAAGCGCTGAAATTATCCGGCCGACTGAATGACACGGTGGTCATGGTGGTCAGCGATCATGGACACAATCTGGGGTATGATCCCGGAGATAAAGGATATATCAGCAAGCAGGGATATCCGATGACGCGGGGCGTATGCGATCTGGTGTGCATCGTTCGGCATCCTTCCGGCGAGGGAGCCGGTTCCCTCTGTGACAAGCTGATATACAACATTGATCTTCCGTATACGCTTTTAAAAATGGCGGGAATCAATCCATCCGAAGCCATGCAGGGAATGGATGTTTGGCCGGCGGTATTGGAACCTTCTATTGTTACCCGGGACTATGTCACCATTGCGTGGGGGCCGGCCATCACGGTCATTAACGATCAATGGTGGTATAATGCGAATATCTGGGGGGATGGCAGTTTGCTCTACGATGTAAAAAACGATCCGGAGCACGTCAACAATCTGGCCGAAAAACATCCAGATGTATGTGAGCAGATGAGAGATCTGGCGGTCAAAGATGCCGGTGGAAGCATTCCGGATCTGCTCGAAAAATACAGAAACTGGCCGGCTTGCGGTTTGCAAGCATGGGGCTCCAAACCCTACGGCACAGCGGCTAGACATGCGAAATGGCGGTAACCATTTGCATATAGTGCAAGGTATTATTTGTGTAAGGAGGTGATGCCTGCAAGGACGCATTGGCCCGAAAGTTCAATTCTAACCCTTATTTAGACATTTAGGAGGTCTTGTATGAAAAGAAGTAGATATTTGCTATCGATTGTTATTGTCGTTTCGATGATTGTCGGTTTTTCAACCGCATCCCCAGCCAAAGCGGCAGATGTGGATTTAACGCTGTATTGGATGCTTCAAAAAGATACCCTGCAATATAAGGGCTTGACCATGTTCATGGATGGTGTTGAAAAAAGAACCAACGGCAAAGTCAAATTCAAGAGGTTTTGCTGCAAGACCCTCGGCGCCGACTTAGAATCCATCGAGGCCATGCGAATGGGTAGTATCGACTTCCGTTGTGCAGGTGTCGGCATCTACGCGCGGTACCATCGGCCCATCGATATGATCGTCCTTCCCTTCCTTCTCCGGGATTACGATCACGCCTATAAATTCGTCACCAGCCCAATGTGGTATGAAATCACCAAAGGCCTTGAAAAATCGGGCATTAAACCCATTACCAATTTTAATGCCGGATTCAGAGATATCACAAATAACCGGAAACCCATAAAAACCGTTGAGGATGTAAAGGGGCTTAAAATCAGAGTTCCAAAAATTTCTTCCTGGGTGACAACATGGAAAGCGTTTGGGGCGTCTCCTGTGGCAATGGCATATCCGGAAGTCTATATGGCGCTAAAGACAGGTGTCATCGATGCTCAGGAAAACGGCCCGAACAACTCAAAGCAGGCTAAATTTTACGAAGTCCAAAAATACTTCAGCTATCTTAAATATGCCTGGCTGGGACCGCTGTTGAGCATGAATCTCGACAAATGGAACAGCCTGTCAAAGGAGCATCAGGATATTATTATTGAGGAGGCCCAGAAGGGCGCGAAATGGACTTTTGAAGAGGGAAAGAAGGCAAACGATGAGGCTTTGAAGTTTATGGAATCAAAGGGTACAGAGGCCATCTGGAAACCCGATACCTCAAGCTTCAGAAAAGCGGCTGAAAAGGCCTACGTAGAATTCAAAAAAGAGGCATGGTACGATCAAGCGATCGTCGACAAGATCAGAGCGATTAAATAACTCAATCATGGGAGTTGACGTCATTTTTACCTTTCTGATATCCGCTAAACAGAGTTATGGGACTTCTTCAGCCCACCGTCGGCGGAGAAGTCCCATGCTGTCTAAACACATTATCTAGTCGATCTTAGCGTTGAGGATGAGCGCATATGAAATATGAGCAAATATACCAGTTATTTCAAAGCCTAAGCGATTGGGCCAACCGCATCGCAAGGGTTATCTGTTTTCCCATGTCTCTCATCTTTGTAGGTGTGATACTCCTGCAGGTATTTTTTAGATACGTTCTTCAAAGTCCCATTGAATGGTATCTGGAAATCGTCGAAATCAGTTATATGTGGGCGTTGTTCATGGGAATCACCGTGGCGTATAAAGCCGGCAGCCACATCCAATTCATCTTTTTATTCAACAACTTGAACCCAAGACTGCAACGGATTGTCGCCTTTAGCTGCCAGCTGTTAGCCCTGTCTTTCTTTCTTTTTATGATCATTGCCGGTTTTATATTTTTTAACTTCTCCAAAGTGTATATGATGCCGACCATTGAAATCTCGCAACAGTGGAAATTTTTGTGTGTTCCCATCAGTGGACTGATTTTGCTGATTCACACGCTGGATTTGATATCCGGAAATTTAGTCGATTTTATGACGAAATCCGATACGAGAAGTGATTTCTTCAGGAGAACAGGAGGGCATAGCGCATGACATTACCGGTTGTAGTTATTTTTGTTTTTTTAGCGCTGACGAGCCTGCCCATCGCTATCGGTTCGGGAATCGCTTCAGCCATCGCCTTACACTTCGGTGTTTTACCAAAACCTTTGCTGATGCTGATGCAGCGGATGGTTTACGGTATCGATTCGTTTACCTTGTTGGCAGTACCACTGTTTGTTCTCTGTGGACGATTGATGAACACATCGGGGATCACGGATCGCATCTTTAATTTCGCCCAAGCATTGGTGGGGCATATTCCCGGTGGTTTGGCCCATGCCAACGTAGTGGCCAGCATGATCTTTGCCGGAATGAGCGGGTCTGCCATCGCAGATGCCGGTGGCCTGGGACAGGTTGAAATTAAGGCCATGACTGATCAGGGGTATAAAAAAGAATTTGCGGTAGCTGTCACCGCCGCATCTGCCACCATCGGCCCGATTATTCCCCCCAGCATTGCCATGATCATATATTCGTTTATTGCGGAAGAATCTATCGGGAGGTTATTTTTGGGCGGATTTATTCCCGGGATTATGATGGGAATTATCCTGATGATCCAGATCTACTTTATGGCCGTCCGACGGAACTACCCAAAAGATCCGAAGCGATCCATGGGCATGATCTGGGTATCCTTTAAAAAAGCCTTTCTTCCGATCCTCACCCCTGCAATTATTGTTGGCGGTATCGCCGGTGGGATTTTCACGGTAACCGAAGCGGCGGCAGTGGCAGCCCTTTATGCCTGGGTGCTCGGGGCACTGGTTTATA
>JAHEHB010000585.1 GCA_024644775.1 Deltaproteobacteria bacterium | reverse complement strand
ACGATATCGAAGCAGAGATTCTAGACGAAATTGAAACCGTTTCATAACCCTAATCTCCCAATATTTCTTTTAATCGTTTTACTGCCATTTCATAGGTTATCCGTTGCGAGATATCTTGTCTGAGGAACTGATCGATTTCCGGCATCCATTTTTTGGCAGCGTCGATTCTAGGGTCGGATCCATCTACGTATGCCCCTATGGTTATCATATCTTCAGCGTCCCGATAGGTCGCCATGGTGTAAATCGCTCGCCCTCTGATGGACAAATGCGCTTCATCAATCACATCCCTCATCACTCGGCTAACGCTTTCAAGCACATCGATAGCCGGGTAGTAACCTCGATTGGCAAGTTTCCGGGAAAGCACGATATGGCCGTCAACAATTGATCTTACCGTGTCGCCCACCGGGTCATTCAGATCATCGCCTTCAACCAGCACCGTGTATATCCCGGTTATACTCCCTTTTCCCTGGATATTGCCCGCCCGTTCCAACAATCCCGGTATTTTCGCAAAAAACGACGGTGTATATCCTCTGCTTGTGGGGGGTTCCCCTGCAGCCAACCCGACATCCCGGGACGACATGGCAAACCGTGTAATGGAATCAACAATCAAAAGAACATGTTTCCCCTGGTCCCGAAAGTACTCTGCCAATGTGGTTGCAAAGTACGCGGCCCGCATTCGTACAAGCGGTGGAGAATCCGAGGTGGCGGCAATGACCACCGCTTGTTTCATGCCTTCGGGTCCAAGATTATCATCCACAAATTCTTTGACTTCACGACCCCGTTCACCCACCAATGCGATGACCGTCACATCCGCAGCGGTGTGTCGGGTCATCATTCCCATAAGTACACTCTTTCCGACACCTGAGCCGGACATAATCGCAATACGTTGGCCTCGGCCGAGCGGCACCATGCTGTTGATGGCAGCAATCCCCACATCCATTAATTCTCGGATCGGTTTACGTTGCATCGGGTTAATGGGCGTTGCATAAAGCGGATACCGGGCGGTGGAGAGAATGGGGCCGTTACCATCCAATGGTACGCCCATTCCGTCTACGACTCTTCCGAGAAATCCGTCTCCTACGGCAACATGGGGGCTTTTGTCCGCAAACAAAATCCGGCTGCCGGGTCGAATACCCCGGGTATCGCCATAAGGCATCAGCAAAACGATGTCTTCTTTAAATCCCACCACTTCTGCCCGAACGGTCTTTCCTTCATCGTTTTCTACGAGACAAAGACTACCGATACTCAATCCCAGCCCCCGACCTTCGGCAACAAGACCGATGACCTGAACGACTTTGCCCTCCAGTGAAAGGCAGTTGCAGGTATTTACCGCATCGAAATATGGATCAAGCTTCATCGGATGATGGGCGTGGGTCATCTGTCACCTTGTTTCTAAAAACATTCATAATCGTTTGCTGTATCGCACCAAGCCGGGATTCCACCGTTGCATCCACTTCGCCGAACCGAGTCTTCACACGGCATCCCCCCTGTGTTATAGACGGATTCGGTACCACAGAAATATGTTTCAGCGATTTTAATTGTTTAAAAAAATCTTCTTTGATGGTCTCAATATACACCGTATCGTCTGAATTTAATTCGATGGTTACTTCCACCGGTTCCGGGATCATTTGAATCGCATGAAAAATGGCACGTTTGATCACATCCGGATCGATGGCTATTTGACCAAAGACAACCTTCTCTGCTGCTCGACAGATAAGCTGTACAATCTGATGCTCATGCGTCCCGATCAGTTGTTTCCAAATTCCTTCCATCTCTATAAGCAGGGTTTGCAACCGCTGTATGGTGGTATCGACCTCTTTTTTTCCATCAGCAATCCCTTTTTTCTCGCCCGCGGCGAATCCTTCCTCGTAGGTTTGTTTCCGGATCTTTTCGGTGTCCGATTCCAGCTCTCTGTCCGATTCTCTGTCCGATTTGCTATTCGGGGATGTTACGTTAGGTCTGTCCTTTTCTTTGAACTTTTGAAAGGGATTTAGCGAATTTTCGTGTAACGGATTAAACGCGTCATTTTGTAATTCTGGAGGCTCATAGAGCAACTTAAATTCGCTATCTTCATCATCCCCGACCGGCTCCATGCCGGAATCAGTTTTCTTGTGAAGATGAAGCGGTTTCCATTCGGAATCCGCCCCCATGATTGAATCAGACAAGGACATCCTCCTTTCCTTTGCCAAGGACAATGGTTCCCTCTGCTTCAAGCTCTTTGGCGCCGCGCACAATAGCTTGCTGGGCTTCTTCCACTTCTGTAAGACGTACCGGTCCCATGACTTCAAGGTCTTCAAGCAGCATCTCTGCAGCCCTGGATGATAAATTGTCCATGATCTTTTGTTTCATCTCCTCGCTGGCTGTCTTCATCGCTATGACAAGCTGTTGGCTTTCCACCTTTTTGAGGATTTCGCGCATTCCACGGTCGTCCACTTTAAGTAAATCTTCGAATACGAACATCATGCCGCGGATATCATTTGCCATGTCTGTTTGCTCTTCTTCGATGGTCTCCATGATGATATCTTCGGTCGCCCGATCCACGTTGTTCAAAATATCCACCAACTTCTGCAATCCACCGGCTTCTTTGCTCGACACGTTATAATCACTTATTTTTTCCCGCAAGGCTTGATCCACTTCTCTGACAATTTCTTCAGGTACTTTACCCAGTTGAGCAATCCGCAGTGCGATATCGCCTTTTTTCTCTTCAGGAAGCGTGACCATGATTTCAGAGGCAATTTCGGCCGGCAAGTATGCCATGATCATGGCGATGGTCTGAGGATGTTCACCCTCGATGTGCGATTGGAGGGCCGCCACATCCACATCGCGACTCCATATGAAAGGCAGACCAAGTTTTTTTTCTTCAATTTCTTTAA
>JAHEHB010000584.1 GCA_024644775.1 Deltaproteobacteria bacterium | reverse complement strand
GCTTTCAGATGCTAGGAGAAATTAAAGAAGAAATTTCCCGAATTACTGTTAGATTTGTCTAATCTTGCGACCATCGATTTTTAATTTGATATAATTGGAAATCCTTATTTTGATACACAAGATGGATCCTACCATTTTCGTGAAGTGAAACGACATCGTTATTTCCGATTTGATCGTATGCGTTGGGATGGAGCGATATACACAAGTAGTCACCTTTCGTCAGATTATCAACTTGATTGATCATTATTGACTGTCTATTCGTAAACAATCTCATTACACGAGGCTTGCGAAACACTATTATGTCATTGGTTTCTGTATTGTTGGAAATGAATGAAAAAACATCTTTTGTGGTTGAAAGATACGGACCGCTGCTTTCCATTCGCTGGTTTACAAGATTCTCGGATGCATTCATGATTGAAAATCTCAAAAAGAAGATAATAATGATAATTACAGGGCATACGATAACTATTTTCCAAAGAACATTTAATAGCCCATGTCTAATATCACGGCATGTTTCCAACCCAGTAAGGGCAAAAGAAACGTAGAACGGGAGTAAAGGAAACAAGAATCTGAGGCCCTGAGTGGGGGGCCAGACAATCAAAAGAAAAATAGTCATTACTCCATATATAATGATGTGATAATCGGAATCCTGACGTTTAAACATGCCGATTATAGCTAACGGAATGCTTGCCCCATAAAGTGTTTGTGAGGCTGGTACACTGGCAATGAAATCCGCTGGCAGATTGAAGTAGTATAACAGATGATGTTTAATAAGCCCTAATGATAAATTATTGAAATGTGAAATGTGAGATGATCCCCCTTCCGGCAGAACATTCTGCCACAACAAGGTCACAATGACAAAAGAAGCGTGCGGCAAAATAAAGACCCAAGAATTAGACAACCTACTAATAAATCGTCGTAAAAGAATATTATTTGCTTTTGTTTTCGCTCCAGTTTCTCCTCTTTGTTGAACTATAGTACTTTTTACCACCGAAATGAATTGAGTTGCTACCAGCGCAGCAAGAATCAAAATGCCTTGGGTTCGAATGAAAAATGATATAGCTATGAGGACACCGAGCAACAATTGGTCACTGATCTTAGAGACTAATCTGCGTCTTTGGATTACCACTCTTCCTATCAAAAGTACCGAAAATGTAGAAAAAACGAGGAACGGAATGTCAGATACAACATTGTTCATAAAACGAAGAAAGTAGGGATTTAGAGCAATGAAGCAAACAAGAATGCCACGCCAGAAATGAGAATGATATCGGCGGAAGCCCAACCAAAGTGAGATTATGAATATTAGATAGCATACAATATTGATACTTTTCAGAGCCAGCATATTCAGACCAAAATACGCGTAGAAAGGTGCCAACAACAGCGGGAATCCCCAGGGATAGGCAATGGGTCCTATCGGACGCGTTGATTCCTCGATCGTGAATCGATTCGTCTGTAGGAACTCCGATGGCTTTCCTTGCCAAACGCTTTGCGCCTGCATAATGTACGCTGAGAAATCTCCTCCCCAATTATGGCCTTCAGTGAGACTATACCAGGCTAGAAGGCACGTGGCTCCCAAAAGCACGGGGAAAAATATGGCTCTTACCACCTTATTCAATGTTCTCTCACTATAACTTTTACTTACGCCAGACATTATATTTCAAAATGGCATAAATCGCTCTAAATCCGTCCTTCCATCCAATTTTTTTCCCCTCCGAATAAGTTCGTCCAAAATAAGAAATGCCGGTTTCATATATGCGAGCGTTTCCTCGGGCAATTTTAGACGTAATTTCCGGTTCGAAACCAAACCTGTTTTCTTCAATTTTAATAGCCTGAATTATCTCGCGGCGAAACATTTTGTAGCAGGTTTCCATATCGGAAAGATTGATATTGGTGAACATATTGGAAAGCGATGTTAAAAATTTATTACCAAGGTAATGCCAGAAGTATAAAACGCGGTGGGGGTTGCCGCCTATAAACCGTGACCCGAAAACCACGTCGGCCTTCCCCTCTTCGAAAAGCTTCAACATCTCGGGGATGTTGCGAGGATCGTATTCAAGATCGGCATCCTGTATAACGACTACATCGCCGGTAATCTCTTGGAAACCGGAACGTAGAGCAGCTCCTTTGCCATGGTTTTTCACATGATAGATAATCTTATCAACCAGAGGTTTTACTTTTTCCTCAAGGATATTCTTGGTGCCATCTTTAGATGCATCATCAACGATGATGATTTCTATGTCATCAACATCGATGGATTTCACGCGCTGAACGATCTCGAGTATCGTGTCTACTTCATTGTAACATGGGATAACAACTGAGAGCTTCATCCTGATTCATATCCATTTGATTGATAATCTGAACCTCGGTAAAAATTTATGATATGCTCTAAAATTAGCCCCGAATTTGACGGAGTTTCGGCTACAGATTTCTTGCAAAATCTGCAACCGGTGCAAAATGCATGTTTCATCTGGATATCTAATATGCAAAACTTCCTAACCTATAAAAGAAGGGGGTGTTTTATTTCAACCATGGCAATCTCCGGTTATCAATCTTATTGCTGATGTTGCTGCGAAATAAATTGGCGTATGACCGGCAGCAGGTCGGCTGTCCCTTCGTGCAGCGGAGATACGACGGGAAGCTGGAGTCGTTGGGCAAGTTCCTGCCGGTAATCGGAGAGCTCCTCGTCAGTGCCGCCTTCGCCGTTCAATGCGACGGCCAGGGTTTGTGCGCCGTACATCCGAATCAGTTCAATTTCGTCTTTGACCTCGGGCAGCAGGCAGTTTAGATGCTCAAGGTCCTCGTAGTGTTTCCGGAAGGGTGCGTGCTGCAGAATCACGCCTTTTACGTTTGCTGAAACAATAATTTCAGAACCGC
>JAHEHB010000583.1 GCA_024644775.1 Deltaproteobacteria bacterium | reverse complement strand
GAAGCAGGTTAACCGGAATCTTGAGAAAATTAAGGGCCGCAAGCGCTACTTGCCAGCAACCCACATGGGATAGCAGCAATATGAATCCCCGGCCTTCATCGACCAGTTTCAGCAGCTTTTCCCGGCTGGAAACTGTAAAACACATCTTGTCAGTTCCTACTGTGCCTGCGATAGCCCGGTCAATCAATAGGCGACCCATGGCCAGAAACATGCGAAAACAGTTTACGTAGTTTTTCCAGTGCGGTTGATTGGGGAACCGGCGCTGCAGATAAGGATAAGACTGCCGGCGAATGGACGGCCGGCATAAGACGTAATAGAGCACGACCCAGTACAATGCAAAATAGGCGAGCCGCTGGCCACCGAACCGGAGTAGGCCGTAAAAAATATTATAGCCGAGGCGATTGCCGAGACTGCGACCAGACCACTGGGTTGGCATTGTGAATGCTGCATTGGATTCAGTTCCACGGATAGTCCTTTTTACTATGAGGGCTGTCATAAAAAGAATACACCACATGATGACGGAAATTGCCGGGGCCAGGATAACAGATCCGATGACCCATTCAAAAAGCCGTTCCAATCCCTGATATCCAAGGGTTTGCAGGGAGACCTCAGTTAAAAATTTTCCATGGCGCAAAAAATATCCGGTCTCGATACACAGGGCCGGGATCAGCGGCGGCATACAAAATTGGCTGGTGCCCACAGCTGCAAGCTTGTTTAGTCGGAAAAATCCCGCAGTGAACAAGATCGTAATGGTGTGCAAACCGATTAATGGCAAGGTACCCAGAAACACTCCCATGGCGCCAGCTGTTGCCAGTTGGCTAGGTGACAAATTTTCTGTCAGCAACGTTTTTAAGGAGCGAATGGGATGCCATATGGAGATCTTAGGGTTGCCCCTATCGCAGTTCAGGATCCGGCGGTGGGGTACTGGAACAAACGATCGTAAGGTAAGTTTGGTGTTCAGCAGGCTCAACCGCACATTATCCCTAAAAACATGGAAATGGGAAATTCGCTCAGAACGTGGGGGATAATACACTGAGATATCCACCTCACGTAACGCTATTCCGGCCCATGCTGCCTTTACCAGGACTTCCACTTCAAAAGCATATCCGTTTTCGCGAAGGTTCAGCCGTTCCAGCACCACAAGCGGATAGGAACGAAGGCCGCTCTGGGTATCCCTGACCACTTGTCCGGTCTGAAGCCGCAACCAGAAATTAGAAAAATGGCGCCCAAACCTGGATAGGCCTGGTACGTTCATCGTTTGGAAATCGCGTTTTCCGACGACAATGGCGTAGGGGTTCCTTTTCACCAGGGGAACAAAACGTTTGAAGTCATCGGGATCATGCTGACCATCAGCATCGATGGTTACCATGTGCGTCATCCCAAGGCGGCAGGCGGCTTTGGCGGCTGTCAATATGGCCGCCCCTTTGCCGCGATTGATCGGGTGGTGCAACACAATGACGTCGAGTCCCTTCAAGGTGTTGGGGCCACTGTCGGTGCTGCCGTCGTCAACGACCATGACGGTATCGTGAACCTCAAGGGCCTTTAGGACGACGTCCCGCAAGGATTTGGCGTGGTTGTAGACCGGTATGAC
Source organism: Deltaproteobacteria bacterium (assembly GCA_024644775.1). The sequence continues at coordinate 1,286 of JAHEHB010000583.1, read as the reverse complement.
AATCACGAATTTTATTTTATTATTAACCATATTTAGACTGATGACTATGAAACCGATTCTTTAATTTCGAAGTCGGATGACGGATTCTCCAAGCCCTTGCGGTTGCTGGTAGCCGCGAACCGTATAAAAGATCCCAGGTGGCGAATAAACCGGATCCAGCTGTCAGGGGATTTCCACAGCATCGTGATATAGCCCCAAAGCACCCTGGCCCGCAGAAAATGCGTCTTATAGAATTCCTTGAAACGTCTCTGCAACCCTTCTTTCGTCATTCCACTTGGAATAAACACAAAGTGCATACAGTCCATCTTCTCCCAATCCTCCTCAAAGGTGCCGACATCATGGATCGATTCATAAAGCGGTGAACCGGGAAAAGGCGTGAATTTGGACAGATTAAAATCGTCGACGGGCAGTGAAAAAACGAAGTCCATACTTTTTTTGATGCTGGCTTCCGTTTCCCCGGGCAGTCCCATCATCAAAAGTCCTTTTGTGCGAATGCCGGCCTGTTTGATCAGCTGAATTTTTTCGGCCAGCATCTCCAGGCTGGCATTTTGGCGATGTTGGGCCAGAAGATTTTCATCTCCGGTTTCGATCCCGAGGCTGATCATCCAGCAGCCGGCAGCTTGCATTTGTTCAAGCAGCGGTCGATCAATATGCTCCGCTCTGACAGCACAGTTAAAGGTCATTTGTAGGGGCCGATCGATCATCTGTCGAGTGAAGTCCTCCACCCGCTGACGATTAAAGGTGAATTGATCATCGTAGAAATTGATGTGTCTGATACCGAAGCGCTCTTTGAGATACCGAAGATGTTCATACAGGTACTCGGCCGAGTTGTAGCGGAACGTACGCCGGAATACCGATCGGTCACAATAACTGCAGGCGTAAGGGCAACCACGGCTGGAAATGCAGCTGGTATTGGGTGCTTTGGGATAGTTGAAAATCGGCAAACTGTAAGCCTGGGGATATCCGGCAAGTTTTTCATAGGCCGGAAAAGGCAATGTATCCAGCTCAATTCCCTTCAGGCGGTAGCCGGTAAACATAATCTCACCGATGCTCGAGCGATAGATCAAACCAGGTATGCGCTCGGGGTCGGAATCCCTTCTTTGCAGCAACTCGGCGAGGGTTTGTTCACCTTCACCGACAACGATGAAGTCTACCTCTGGATATGCCGCAAGGATTCTCTGCTTCAATGCTGAAACATGGGCACCACCGAATATCGTTCGAATACCGGGAAGACTTTTTTTCGCCAGCTTTGCAATCCGGATCCCGTCTAAAAATCCAGACGTCGT
>JAHEHB010000582.1 GCA_024644775.1 Deltaproteobacteria bacterium | reverse complement strand
GACATTTATACGCCAATGGTATTCCCGTGCCGAACATCTATCTGTTCGACGCTTTTTCCGGCCAGGTTTTTCTGGAGGATCTTGGCGACAGGCATCTTCAGACGACGATTCACCATACCCAGAGTCCAAAAAGGATCGGGAATGTGTATCGAAAAATCATTAATAGTTTGTTAAAGATGTCATTGGAGGGCGCCAAACAATTTGATGCGTCATGGTCCTATCAAACGCCCGAGTATAGCCGGGAGCTGATTCTTGAGAAAGAATGTCGTTACTTTGTAGAATCCTTCTTAAGGGGATATCTTGATCTACGTGTTCAATTCAAATATTTTATGAATGAATTTATACAGTTAGCTGAAAAGGCGCTTCACTACAAAGTAACCGGCTTCATGCACCGTGATTTTCAATCTCGAAACATAATGCTCAAACAAAACAGATTTTACTTTATCGATTTTCAAGGAGGGCGTATCGGACCTGTCCAATACGATCTGGCATCTTTGTTGATCGATCCCTATGTCGCACTTCCCGATGCATTACAGGATCAACTATCGGATTACTGTGCCGAAATAATTCAGTCTGAAATCGGAATAACAAAAGACACATTCTTAACGGGTTACAGATATTGTCGAATTACCCGGAATCTGCAGATCTTAGGCGCTTTCGGATATCTAACCCGAGTAAAGGAAAAAATATATTTTGAGCAATATATCCCTAAGGCACTGAACGGGTTGCACACTGCACTGAACGCTGTCGGTGGAGATGAGTTTCCGAAACTAACAAAATTCACAAAGGACATTATACTATGGACCCAATAACCATCCCCATAAATATCATGATAAACGGCTTACCCGGCAATATGGCTGCAAACATCGCGAAACACGCAATGACCGACGATCGATTCAGGGTCATCCCGTACACACTCACCGGGCCTGAAATCACAGAGTCCGAATTTACTCTCGGTGCTCAAACGATCCGATTCCTACAGCCTGAAAACCGAGAACGGACGGTTGTTGAAATCCTAAGATCGGAAAAACAGTTTATTTGTATCGATTACACCCATCCCTCCGCTGTAAATCGTAATGCTGCCTTTTATTGTAAACACGGTCTCCCTTTTGTTATGGGTACCACCGGAGGCGACCGAAAGCAGCTTGAAGAGACCGTCAATTCATCGTCGATTCCTGCAGTCATTGCGCCGAATATGGGCAAACAGATTGTCGGTTTCCAGGCCATAATGGCGTATGCCGCCGATAATTTTCCAAACCTATTTAAAGGATATTCGATTACCGTAAGAGAAAGTCATCAAAAAGGCAAAGCCGATACCAGTGGAACCGCAAAAGCCATGATCGGTTATTTCAACAGTCTGGGGGCGCCCATCGACGAATCGGATATCGTAAAAGAAAGAGATACTGATACACAAAAAGACAATCTCGGTGTGCCAGAAAAATACCTAAGCGGTCATGCATGGCACACCTATACGCTCATTTCAGAGGATCAAACAGTCGAGTTTCAGTTTACTCATAATGTAAACGGACGAGATATTTACGCGAAGGGTACCCTCGATGCAGTGATTTTTTTATATAATAAATTAAAAGAAGTCGGCGTTGGGAAGGTGTTTACAATGGTCGATGTCTTAAGGGGGGATTAATTTTTGACTGCAACCGATTCTCAACACCGCACCCCCTTCTCGTTGCTGATCAAGCCGACGTCGGCAGACTGCAATCTCAACTGTGATTATTGCTTTTATCTTGATAAACGGACACTTTATCCGGATACGGCCCGCCATCGCATGCCCGATGAAGTCCTTGAAAAGTTAATCTCAGGTTATATGTCCACTCCTCAGTCTGTTTATTATTTCGGTTGGCAGGGCGGCGAACCCACCCTGATGGATGTTTTGTTTTTTCAAAAAATCATTGACCTGCAAAAAAAATATGGGAGCTGGGGTGCGGTGGTATCAAACGGTCTTCAGACAAATGCAACCCTGGTTCGCGACGAAATGGCTGCATTGTTTTCAACATACCAATTTCTTGTCGGTGTCAGTATCGATGGCCCCCCTGAAATCCACAACCGCTACCGGAAAAACATACACGGCCGAGGTTCACACATAGACGTGCTTCGAGGGATCGAGTGCTTGAAACGTCACGAAGTAGAATACAATGCGTTGGTGCTTGTAAGTGCTGCGAATGCCGATAAAGCCACGGTTGTCTACCGCTATCTATGCGACCTGGGGATTTACCATCATCAATACATTCCCTGTGTCGAATTCGATTCCAAAGGAGATCCGAAGCCGTTTTCTATTTCTGGAAAACAATGGGGAAAATTTCTTTGCGGTATTTTTGACGTGTGGAGAAAAAAAGATACTCGAAAGGTATCCATACGTCTTTTTGACGCCGTTCTCGCGCACATGATAAATTGGCAGTACACGGTGTGTCATATGGCGGGTGATTGCTGTCAGTATTTTCTGATTGAATATAATGGGGACGTGTATCCCTGTGACTTTTTTGTCGACCCCCAAAAAAAACTGGGGAATATCACTACCGACACTTGGGAGGAACTTAAAAAATCATCAACGTATCGATCGTTTGGCAGGCAGAAAGCAGACTGGAACCCTCGTTGCATCGATTGCGCATACTTAAGATACTGTGCGGGGGATTGCCTTAAAAACCGCTTCACACATCGTAAAAGCCCGCGGAATATCAGCTGGCTCTGTGAAGGTTGGAAGGCCTTCTACCGTCAGAGCCTGCCTGTCTTCGAAAAGATCGCCGTTTCACTTCTCAACGAACAACAAGCCACACTGCCTTTTCAGCAGAGGAAGGTTTATCAAAAACTGCCGAGAATCGAAAAAAGGCGAAATGATACCTGCTACTGCGGCAGTGGTAAAAA
>JAHEHB010000581.1 GCA_024644775.1 Deltaproteobacteria bacterium | reverse complement strand
ATTCGGTTTGTATCATATTTCAGATGGAAATCAATCGGTTTTTAAACCGTGCGAAACTCAATTCAGTTCCCATCGATTTAGAAAATTGTTGTCACAGGATTCCTGAAGTATGAAAAGTGTGTATTGGTTAGATCGATGCTGAAATCAACCATTCAGTTTTCATAAGGCATCTGGACAGTGCATTGCCCCCTTGCCTTTGGTGCTTTAAAAACATATATCGTCTTGCAATAAAATCCCGGAAGGTATACGACATGAAAAACTTAAAGGTTTTATGATTCGAAGCCACAGAAGTCGTATTGGTTTCGACCTTCTCAATACCGTTATTCAGGAGTTGATTTGCAATTAAATGGTGTAACATCAGTCGGTAAGCGCGTGTTCCACGGCCAAAATCTTTTTCTATTAACGTCTCTGGCACTGGGACACACCTTCATGCACTGCCTTCAACAAGGGTGGTACATTGTTCTGCCGTCGGTGAAGGAGACGTTTGGTCTCAGCGATGTTCAGTACGGCGGCATTGAAAGTATCCGTTCAGCCTCCAGCACCGCTGTCCAGTTACCATCCGGAGCGGTTAGCGATATTTTGCGCAAACAGTGGGCGAATATCATTGTATCAGCCCTCATGGGTGTGGGCATCGCGTATGTGGTACTGGGACTGGCCTCCAATTTTGGTGTGGTTCTTCTTGCGTCGATCCTCATGGGGATCAGTATTGCGCTGTGGCACCCGTCAGCACTTTCCGTCCTATCTGCCCGACTTGCAGAACGACGTGGGTTGGCGCTCTCGATACACGGGATGGGTGGCAATTTGGGCAACGCCGTCGGTCCGGCAATCACAGGGGCGATCATTGGCGCCATTGCCTGGCAAACGGCTTCTTGGATTATGGCAATACCGCTGATGGTTTTTGCCGTTTTGCTGTGGCGATTGCTACAAAATATCCCGGGGCGCGAAGGCAAGGGGGTTACCGGCAAGCAGTTTATCTCTTCTCTCAAAGATTTGCTCAAGAACAAAACGATCCTGGGGTTAGTCATCTCCGGAGGCATCCGGGGAATGGGCTCGGTTAGCGTCTTTGCATTTTTCTCACTTTATCTTCGTGAGGATCTGGGTTTTAGCCCGGCAAAGGCCGGATTATATTTTACAACGATGATGGCCTCCGGTATCCTGTCGCAGCCCTTGCTGGGATATATGTCTGACAGATTCGGACGCAAAATCATTATGATTCCTTCGTTGGTATTGATGGGGCTCTTTGAAATCCTATTGGTGTGGGCCGGAACGGGTGTTGGTCTGGTTTTGGTTGCAGCCTGCATCGGATTGTTTATTTATGCCATTGGTGCGGTCATCCAGGCAGCCGCCATGGATGTCGCCCCGGAAGAAGCCGGCGCTACCACCATTGCGCTTCTGTTTGGAACCCAGGCGTTGTTCACCATCCCATCTCCCACCATCGCCGGTTGGTTGTCCGGAACATACGGTACGCCATCGGTGTTCCTGTATAGCGGGGGGCTGGTCTTACTCTCTGCCATCATGATGATATTTTTGCCCATAGATCGGAAAATGCCTGCCGAAGATATGGAAGATGTTTTAAAAACATAGAAAGGAGGCTATATGAATCCGGAAATCATTAATCCTTTGGAAAAACCGACGCCGGTTCTTTCACCGGCAGTAAAAATTGGTGATGTCGTGTACACATCGGGCCAGGTGGGAGTCGATCCCAAGACAGATAGTCTGGCTGGGGACGGCATCCAGGAACAAACGCAACAGGTGATGGACAACATCAAACTGCTCGTCGAAGCAGCAGGCAGTTCCATGGACAAGGTAATCAAATGTCTCGTATTTCTCACCGATATGAATGATTTTCAGGCGATGAACGAAGTTTACAAATCATATTTCACCAGTAATCCTCCGGCACGCTCCTGCGTCAAAGTAGATGCTTTGGCAAGACCCGAATTAATCGTGGAGATCGAGGCGATCGCGGTCGTTTGATTCACCGCTTAATGGCTTCACCTGGGAGTGAAAAACAATTTCGGCAGGCGGCCACAGGGGGGCGTGGCAGACGATACATACCAGGTGAGGCCTCTATATAAATCAATCGGTAAAGTCAGATTGTGTTTTACCGACAGGGAAAAGAAGCATCATGAATCGGAATGACAAAGAAATGCTGTTAAGATTGGGGGCTGGGGAGCCTATTGAATCCATCTGCGCTGCGAACGGAATCACCGTGGAATTTTTCCGAACCTGGTGGCAGGAACAAATAGCCATCAGGGTTCCTGTCATGGATGGTCGCAGAAATGTTCAGGTTAAGGATAAGGTCGAAATCCTGCGCGATCAATGGGGGGTGCCCCATATATTTGCGAGAACCGACCCGGATCTGTTTTTCGGATACGGCTACGCCATGGCACAAGACCGGCTCTGGCAACTCGACTACTACCGTCGAAAAGCCATGGGGCGGCTTTCCGAGATTCTCGGATCTGACGGTCTTGAAAATGATATTGTCGTGCGCACGGTGGGAATTAATCGAATTGCGCCGCAGGAACTGACCCGGATCCCTTCAAATACTCTCTCCCGTCTCGAGGCTTTCTCTTATGGTATCAATGCACTTATGGAGGAAACCCGGGACTGTCTTCCCATCGAGTTTGATCTTTTGGGATACGATCCGGAGCCCTGGTCTCCACTCGATTCTGTCGCCATCTGGGGGGAGTTTCGGTGGTATTTAACGGGCCGGCTTCCAGTGATCGCCTTACCGGAATTTGCCAAGCGTGCGCTGGGTGAAGGCCCTCTTTACGAGGCGTTCATAACGGGTGAAGCCGCGGACGAAAGCATCATCCCGAAAGGTCTGTACACCGCGATTCCGTCCGGGATCGAAAGGGTCGGTGATGTCGTCGGCGAC
>JAHEHB010000205.1 GCA_024644775.1 Deltaproteobacteria bacterium | reverse complement strand
ACCTCAAATCCAATTACCTGGATTCTGGTACAAACTTTGCTGAATTGTTAAAAACCATATCTCCGCGATCCTCTAATTTAATTTGACAATTCCCAGGGGATGGTTCAAAAAGACACATAACTGAGGAGACCGCCGGCGTGAACAAATTAGAATTGATTGACCGCTTAGCCAAAGAAAATGGATTATCCAAAGCCGAAGCAAAAATGTCCGTTGACCTGACGTTTCAGATTATGGGCGACACTCTCGCACACGGTGACAGAACAGAGGTTCGGGGCCTCGGGACGTTTACAGTCGGAGAATATGATGAATATCGGGGAAAAAACCCAAAAACCGGTAAAAGAATTAAAGTCCTCCCTAAAAAATTACCGTTTTTTAAAGTTGGAAAAGAATTGGAAGAAAGGGTTGATTTCAAGTAACGGCGAATTTTTAAGAAAACTGCCGCAAATCAAAGATTGGCCATTGTGGCCAGTTTAATCCGATTTTCCCTGTAATTGGGGACTTTTTCGAACCCCTTATTTTCCGATTACCGTCTCTCATTGATTTCAACCGTGGAATTTGAAAAAGTTGACACATAACCAATATCAGATATTAAGAACATGCTGAAATTTTTGTATCTAGTCCCTTTAAAATCCATTGATAACAAAAATTGACAAGGCTTGTTATTTGGACTAATGTATGTGATATGAATGTTTCACTGACCCCAGAATTAGAACAGTACATCCGCACAAAGGTCGACTCCGGTCGTTACCTGTCGGCCAGCGAAGTCGTGCGTGAAGCCTTGCGGTTACTCGAGCAAAAGGAAAAACGGCTCGAAGAGCTTCGTGTCGAGATCCAAAAAGGCCTCGATAGCGGTCATTCTGAGCCCCTAAATATGGAAGCGATAAAAGCTAAGGCTCGAAATCGTCTGAGCGGGGAAAGCTAACCGGTTGTGGCCAAAGTCCTGCGAAAACCTCAAGCGGAAGCCGACCTAATCGAAATTTGGACTTATATCGCACAAGACAGTCTGACCAGAGCAGATAAGCTGCTCGATGAAATCGATGAAAAATCGCAAACGCTTGCCCAGTCACCGTTTATCGGTAAAGCTCGCGATGAGCTTGGACCTAAGATTCGTAGTTTTCCCATAGGCAATTATGTGCTTTTTTACCAGCCGATTGAAGACGGTATTGAAATCATTCGCGTGCTTCATGGGGCTCGCGACATCGAAGCCCTTTTTAACCCATAAATGGGGTTTGTTGCCAAAACCGGAGTCCTGATAGAATTTGGACAAAAAACGTCGATCTTAAAGTAACAAATAAAGTGGGTCCGGTGACATTATTGCGGGCCCAGTAACACGTAAATTGGGTCCAGTTCCGTTTTAATGTGAGCCGAGGCGTCCTCTTGGAAACGATTAATGTGGGCCCGAACCGGACCGTTATTCCGGGGTTGAGCGATTTTTATTCCGGGCCGCTACAGTTAGTTATTCCCAATTTTTTTTATCCTTATCGAAGGTATATATTTTAAACAAAATACTAAATACGAAACACTAATAACTTGACGAATTCGGCTTTTTACGAATTCATCAATATCAAGACTCAAAGAATCGTTGTGTGAAGTCGTTAGCAAACTTGCCTTCTGGGTCGTGTTCCTTCACCAGCCTCAGAAATGTCCTAAAGTGTTCCCCGTGTACCCGCCTTAAGTCGCTTGCGTCCAGGTTTTTACAGAACTTCCCAAGATGAGGTCGGGCTCCGATTTTCTTTATTTGCTGCTCGGCGGCCTCATAGTATTTTTCGAAGCCGGCCGAATCGTTGCACACAAGATCGATCCAAGCACAGCGACGCTCTCTGCCAGGGCCAATCAATGTTCGATCGTGACCAGCGGGTGTGAATCGAACTTCGAAAAGCACGTAAGGCAGTCCCACGGGGTACATCTCTTCATAAAGTTCGATAAAGCGGTTACAGATAGCGAAGGTATCCTCGAAAGGCACGCTGAATTCCAACTCCTGATGCAAGTGATAGATGGTTCGGTTGAACGCCTCGGCGCTTTCAAGCACAAGATTTGTTCCCCGCTTGAGACCGTACGCTTGGGAGGACAATTTGGGTAATTGCCTAGTGTACGCTAAGAGATTTCCCAACCACACGGCAAACAGGGCATCTATGGAAATACTCACAAACTCATGAAGTGACCCTAAAAATGAACGCTTCCTTTTCGTACGGTTCCACGTGTTGATCTGGCATTTATCCGTAAAAGGAAATAGATAGAGACTAAAGTGCTCGTTTTTCTGCAGGAGTTGGTCCAGGTTTTTCTCGACAAACGATAGATTCGATAGTTGAACCGTTTGTTCCACGTTGAATCTGTCAACACCCTGAATCACGACCTCTGAAATAATACCGACCGTACCGATACCTCCAATGGCCGCCTTGAAAAGATCGTCCGAAGGTGTACATTGGAAAATCTCGCCCTTTCCATCGATCAGTTTCAGACTGACGACCGACTGGCTGACAAACCCCCAATCTTTTCCGGTACCATGTACGTCTGTGGATAAAATACCTGCAATACTCTGGGCATCGTGGGAGGGGAGTGCAGCAAACGCAAGGCCCTCATTGAGCAGTGCCATTACGACATCCCGTACCCGTGTACCGCCCCTGACGGTTAATTGCTTTTTTTCAGGATCCTTCCGGATCACACCACTGTATCTATCTAGAGACACCAGTGCGTCCTCTACCACCACGCCGCTGTTGAAGGAGTGTGCGGAACCAAATAATCTCAGATTTTTGGCGCTCTTTACGAGTTCGACAATTTCTTCTTCAGTGGTGGGCTGGACGAACCTTGCAGGCGTGTAGCGAAACCGGCCCGCCCAGTTCCTGAAGACACCTTTGCGAACCCTTCCCTCCAGCCAAATATAGCGCCCCCGCGTTATTGCGTATGCGATGATGTTAAACGTCGTGGCAAATGCGCACCTCAGATACCCAAAAAATTTCATTGCATCCTCCTGAGCGATCGATTGCAACTGCAAGAAGAACAGATCACAGCGCAAGTCGGGATTACCAAACGTCTATCACTCCAGTACTTTATAATTAGTGCCCATCCAGAAATGGCCAATTTACGCAATATCGGCGTTGGGCTCCGAATTTTAATCCTCAAAATACTAAATGTATTCCTGTGGTTAAAATTCTCGCCCGCCTTGATCTTGCATCCGCCTGAGGCGGACTCATCCCTGGACGGACACTAATTAGATAAACTTCAATTCAGGCTTCAAATCTGTGTTCCTTATGTGATTTTCGTGCGCCTTTACGTTCAAAGACATCGATTTCGATTTTATCCGGGTGAACCGTTACTCTTGCAAAATTATCATCATTAACCACCGGACTTGCATTTGTGAGGCGAAACGTACCTAATTTACCGGCATCAATTGTTCCGGTCCTCTTGAAGCGTCGGGCGGATGGATGAGGGTAGGGCCAGAAAAAAGGCGAAGAGATCACGGAAATTATCTTCAATTTTGACGGCGACATCAACTCCACCGACATTGACGCATGGACGTCCCCGGAAAAGAACACGACACGTTTTATCTGGTTTTTTTCGATGTGGCGTAGCAGCTCATTTCGTTGATTTTGAAACCCGGACCACTTGTCATCGCTTTCTCCTTCGGAATCCGGGATAAAGGGGACTGACGTTGTTACGATTTTTACCCTGCCGGAACCGTTGTTGAGCCATCTTTTTAGAGCACTCATCTGCTCTGAACTTATGATTTCACGGTTACCGTTACCGAGATAGCGCTCGGTTCGGCAATCTGTGATAAATACATCGCAACACCCATCTGAGTAATTATACCAAAGCCTTTTGGGAGTTCCTTCAAGTTTACTTTTAAGTATTGGTATGGCTGGGCTATGGCTGATTTGATACGTCTGATACGCATGTATGGCCACCGGATAAACGGTTTTCCAGTCTTTATCGCTCGCTTTAGCAGGCCAACCGTCTTCAATTTCATGATCATCCAATGTCATATAAGTTGGAACTCGGCTCATCAGGCGACGAATATATTTTTGAGAAAATACATCACGATAGCGTTCAAAAAACTGATAGACCGTTTTATCAGGATTGAACACGAATAAATCATCGGCGTAGATTTGATCGCCCATCATGATCAATTGATGGATTTCCGAACCGTTTTCAATTTGTTTTAGGATTGAGCGAAATGTCTTGTCACCACGATCATCAAAAAAATCTCCCAAAAATGTTTTGAGAAGATACCGGCAAGAACCAATTATTAATGTACGTGATTTTTGATCATTATTGCTGGCGGTTAAAAAGGTGCCTGTACTGGCTGCCGCCCAGTCGGACTCCACAAAGTTTGCATCTGCGAGTTCCGCATCGGAGAAGAAATATCCGATTTCATATTCATATGGGGTCTCAGGTTTTAAGCGATCAAGGATCGCAATTCCGGTTAAGTCGAAATTAGGATTCATTTTAAAAACACGATGCTTATTCCACCGGGCGTTCCCAGATTCACGATAACGGATGGCACCGAAGCATCGCCTGGGGTTTCCTTCGACAACATGTGCATCCCCTCGCCCCCAAATGCGTGTTCGTGTGGATGTGGTTTCTCCTACGATAGGACCTACTGTTAACGAGTTTATTTTCAAGTTTCACCTCCTCCTGAACCGAATATACCGAAACGTCAAACGTTTCTCATGAATTGGTTATTAGTACTTATCTATCAAAATCGCATCATATTTGCGAAAGATTTATCTAACAAAATAATTTCGCCACCAAGACACCAAGGCACAAAGTTAATTTATAATAACCAGTTATTGTTTGTGTCTTAGTGCCTTGTGGCTATTCTTTCCGGTTTATCTGGGTTGGGGTTTAATTGATGAGATACGAATCGTCAGCCTCGATGAATCACATCCTTTCCCACCCAGGGACGTAAGACTTCGGGTACAACGATACTGCCGTCTTCTTGTTGACCGTTTTCGATAATGGCGATGAGCGCGCGTGAAATGGCCACAGCCGTCCCATTTAGCATATGGACGTATGCCAGTCTACCACCTTCATTGGGTCGATATCGGATGTTCAGTCGCCGGGCTTGGTAATCGGTGCAATTAGAGGTGCTGGTGACTTCGCCCCAATCACCCAATCGGCCGCTTTCTTTTGATGGCCGGCCCGGCATCCAGGCTTCGAGATCGTATTTTCGATATGCCGGCCCCCCCAGATCGCCGGTGCAGATATCGACCGTTCTGAACGGAATGTCCAGGGATTTGAATATTCGCTCTTCCATGTCCACCATGTATTCGTGCATATATTCGGAATGATCCGGTGTCGTGAAGGCGAACATCTCCACCTTTGTAAACTGGTGGACCCGGTAGAGCCCTTTTGAGAACTGGCCGTAGGATCCGGCTTCGGTTCTAAAGCAGTGGGATATCCCGGCAAGTTTGATAGGAAGCTGATCCTCCGCCAACACCGAATCGGCATAATATCCTCCCAGGGTAATCTCGGCCGTGCCGATAAGACATAGATCGCTATTGGCTATGGAATAAACCTGGGTTTCTTCCCCACGGGGATTATAACCGATACCGTCCAGAATGCGATCTCTGGCTAAATCCGGCGTCGTGACAAGCGTAAATCCTTCCTTCGCTAGCATGGTGATGGCGTGATGGATCAATGCATATTCGAGAAGCACGGCCTCATTTTTGAGGTAATAGAACTTCGATCCGGAAACCTTGTTGGCGGTTTCAAAATCGATGAGATCCAGATCTTTTCCGAGCTGTATGTGATCTTTAGGCTCAAATGAAAACTGGGTGGGAGATTTGTATACCCTCACTTCCTTGTTTTCAGTATCGTCCTTTCCGATGGGTGATGCGGGGTGCGTCATATTCGGTAATTTGGCGAGTTCTTCATTGAGACGCGTCGAGATATCGGACAACACCGACTCTTTCGTGGATAGGTCGGATTTAATGGTTTTACTCTTTTCTATGAGTTGAGAGCGTTCTTCACCAGCGGCTGATTTTATCCGGTCGGAAATTTCATTTCGTTGCTGTCTGAGGTTGTCCACCTCCTGCTGATTCTGTTTTCGCTGTTGATAAAAGTCGATCAGTCCATCGACATCGCAATCCACATGCCGGTTGCGCGCATTTTCTTTAACTTCGTTACGATGTTCTACAACATATTTGATATCGAGCATGGTACTTCCCCTCTGCGGTAATATTCAGATCTGATTCATAGGCTTAAAAGGCGGAATGTGTCAAGGAGAACAGAAAATAGATGCCGAATCGATTAACGAGAATTAATCCGGCGATTTTTGGTGTAAAAAATAGAGAATCTGTAACCGGAGTGGATCGTTACGTTACTTTGATCAATAATTGAAAAAATATTTATAACTAACTGTAATTATGTTTTAAAGTATATGGTCACTATTACTGTTTTTTTGAAAATACTTCTTCTGGTCGAGTGGTGTTTCCTGTGGCATTGGGAAAATCGGTCGCCTTGTAAGCCTTTTTGTTGTGCTCGATGAGCTCTCTGGCTTCCTGCATAAAGCCGTTGTATCGCTTTTTGCATTCATAAAATCCATGCCACCACGCATAATCGGGTGCCATCATGGCAGCACCCATCCGCGCCCGCCGGCCTTCGTGATGCCACAGTTCATAGTATTCAACTTCAAGTTTCTCATCAAAGAACTTGGTCTTATCCAACAATTCCTTTTCATAAAGGTCGTCAAGCATTTTTTTGGCTGGTTTAAAGTAAACGTCATTATATTCCTGAACGACTTTATCCAGCTTGATAAAATGATCGTCCACCCACGTTTTGCCGTGACACTGGGTGCACACAACCTTCATCTTATCTCTTTCCACCTGCCAATTTGTCTTGGCCGGGAATGCTGCGAATTCTTCCGGGCGAATGGTCAGGGGAGCCTGGATTTCCCATGCCAGCCTCTCGGTTACATCATGGCTGGTTAACACAGTTCCGGCACCGGACATATGGCAAGAGGCGCAGGTGGGGCCTCGGTAATCGGTACCCGGTGACCATGTTCCAGGGGCAGCCACCCAATTATAGTTGTCACCATGTGCGGTATAGATATCACCGTGTTTCGATTCCATATAGATTTCTATTTGGGGGTGGTCGGGTCCCAAATGACACTGGCCGCAAGCTTCCGGTTTTCTGGCTTCCATGACCGAAAACCGATGACGTGTATGGCAGCTCGTGCAGCTTCCCAGGCTGCCATCTAGATTAACACGCCCGACTCCCACATTGGGCCAGGTTTCGGGATCAAGCGCATCATCTTTTATTTTCAAGACGGTTCCATGACAATGATAGCAGCCGGTTGCCCGTTCAAAGTCACTATTCATGCCATTATTGAGCCATGGGTCGATTTTCCAGATGATTTCCATCGTGTTGGCATGTTTGCTACGGCCGTATTGGGTGGCTTCATCCGGATGACACCGGGAGCAGTCCTTGGGTGTTACCACGGCGGCTATGGGGACTTTGTACTCTTTTGTTCCCCACTGCTGATCGGAGCGCTCGTATTGCTTGTAGTGAGATTTGCTAACATCCGGATCAAACTCTTCAGCCTTGTGGCAGTCGTAGCACGAGATATTCGCCGCCGCATGGCGACTGTTTGCCCAGTCGGCAAAAAGCCCTGGATGCTCTCTTTTGTGGCATTCGATGCAGGCTATCGCCGCAGGCGGCATACCTCGTTCGATTCGAAATGCCTTCTCTTTGGCAAAGTTTCCGGTTGTTTGGGCAGTGGTAATCTGAGCATCGATTCCCCACAAACAAACTGCGACGCCAATAAGAATCCAAAAGAATCGCAACGATTTCATTTCAATCCTCCGTAATTAAATGAACGCGGTTATCTACAAAGCTCCAGTGAGCTGAATTTTGGGTTCGGCACGACATCAAACGGCATTGTGGCACGATTAATTTTAGGACATCTTACAGAGAGTTACACGATACGAAAGCTTTTAACACTGCTTCATATCCGGTCACATTTATGCCAACTGGAGCTTTGTAGATAACCGCGTAAATGAATATTTAATTTTCGATCTCAAACACCCGACGTCTTATATTGTTTGTAGTCATAAACCTCCCGCGGGTTGTGAACGAGGTTTCTGTGGCAGTCGACGCATTTTTTCTCATAGCCCGGTCGTGCGTAGATTACCGATCGATGAGCCAGCATGGCGCCCCGTTTGTCCGGTATGTACAGGATGTTTCGATGGCATTTCTGACATTGTTCATTCTCAAATGAGGCATAGGCTGCGGCCCGATTTTTTTCGTGGTCGTATTCGTCTTGTGTGAAATGAATAATAATATCTTTAATGCCGTGAAAGGTTTTAGCATAGAAGAAATTAAATGTGTCATGCGGGGCAGGAAGGTGACAATCCATGCAGTCTGCCACAAATCCTTGGGCATTATTTACGTGCGTTGAGGTTTTCCAGGTATTGTATGCGAATTGAATTTCATGACAGGAGGCACAAAACTGGGGCGTAGACGTGCGTACCATGGTGTAGTAACCGATACTAAAGAGGGGAAATGCAATCAATACGCCGAAAGCGACCAGGAGCGAGGCAATGATATATTTTTTCATGTACGTCCTCCCCGTTATCGATAACTAAGTATTCTGAGGTGCACAAAACGGACGTTGTTTTTAATAGAACAGAAAATTTTTATTTGTCAATAAAAAATTAGCACATTGTGTAATAAACTTTTCCAAGAATTAACGGCCTAAATGACGGAGCTCTGAGCGAGAGGTTTCTGAAGAATCCTCAATTAATTACTTTAAAGCTTCTCGAATGCGGGACATGGCCTTTTGAACCATTTCAAAGCTGTTGAATGCGCTGATGCGGATAAAACCTTGGCCGCATTTGCCGAAACCGGCTCCGGGTGTACACACGACACCGGCTTTTTCCAGTAACAGGTCGAAAAAGGCCCAGGAGTCGGTATCACCATCTACCCAGATGTAGGGGGAATTGTCACCCCCGACACATTCGTATCCCAGTGCCGTCATTTCTTTTCTGACAAGATCGGCATTTTTTAAATAATAATCGATTCGTTCCTTACATTGTGCGCGACCCTCTTCACTGTAGACCGCCTCGGCCGCTCTTTGCACCGGATAAGATACACCGTTAAACTTCGTTGTATGGCGACGGTTCCACAGGGAATGCAGGGCATGTTTTGTTCCATTGTTATCGAAGGCCATGCAAGTCTTGGGTATTACTGCATAACCACATCGGGTGCCCGTAAAGCCGGCCGTTTTTGAAAAGCTTCTAAGTTCGATGGCAACCTCTCTTGCACCGGCGATTTCGTAAATGGAACGGGGCAGGGCATCGTCCCGAACA
>JAHEHB010000580.1 GCA_024644775.1 Deltaproteobacteria bacterium | reverse complement strand
TTGGAGCATTTTCCCTTTGGCCTGATCAATTTTAAACTGGTCGTGGATCAACCCGGTGATTCGGCTGAAATCAAGATCTATTTTTCAGAACCGGCACCGGCAGACGGTCGCTGGTTTAAATATGACCCGATCGAAGCCACCTGGACCGATTATAGCAGTCAGACTGTTTTCAGCTCAGACCGGCGTTCTCTGACCCTGTATCTTGAAGATGGCGGCGAAGGCGATGCCGATGGCACGGTTAACGGGATCATTGTCGATCCATCCGGTGTGGCCGTATCATCTTTTGTGCCTGGATCGAGCGGGAGCGACGGAGGCGGCGTCAGCGACGCAGTCGGATGTTTTATCAATTCAGTTTCCGCAAAATATGATGGTTTCAATGCCGCCCGGGTCTGGAAAGCCCTTCGCGGCCGTGAGCTGGCCATCGGACTGGTTCTGCTGTTGATGATTAAAATGCTGATCATCATTCTGGGGCGTATGCGGCAGCGCTGGGAAGAAACCCAGCGTCACTTTGAGATGTATCATGAGCGCGGCGGCCGCTTCACCGCCAGACATCTAATAAACAGAGGATAAATAAAGGTGTCAGTGTTCAGGTGTCAGGTGTCAGCCAGCTCGATCCTGGCTGCTGGCCCCTTGCTTCTGGCAGGATACCGAGATCAGTTGCCAGAAGAGAGTTGCGAAAAGTCCTGTAGCAAGCAGCAAGAAGAAGCTAGTAACAGTAAACTCAAATGATGCATCGGCACTGACATTGTTGATAAAACAGCTGATGTGCACGTTGGCACCGCTGCGGTGTGAGGGCGGCTTATCTTCCTCGATGGAATCGCCGAACCGGGCGAATACAACGGCCTGGGCTGCTGAAAAATGATACACCTGCACCTCGATTACAGGCGGGCTGGAATCTTCATGATTGATTCTGGAGCCGGGCACCATCCAGCCTTGCCCGCCGGACAAAACGCTGCCGTCGGCATCGGCCGCTGGCAGCCATTGGGTGCCGTCGTAATAGGCCAGGCCCACGTTTTTGGTATCCACATCACCGGCTAACGGTATCAACAGCCGCACCGGTTGATCAAAGACCGTGTGCGGCAACAGGTTAACCGGCAGCCCGGCCGCCTGCATCCCTGTTGCGCCAATTAGCGGCATTTCATCCGGGTTGCCGAATTCCGGTGTTATCGGCTCAAAACTGCTGTAAAACACCTTTGTGCCGGCAAGCTTCCCGTCCACCACCGCAATACCGGAGCCAGTGCCAGCTTTGGGCGACAGCTCATTTTGATAAATTTCAGCCGTTTCGGGAACATTCTGAGCGGAAGCCACTTTTTGGGCCCGGGATTCAATTTTAAATTCAAAAGGCGCCGGCTGCAACATATTGTTGCGCCTGTCGCTAATCACGACCGTTACCCGTATGATAGCATCCAATGGATAGGCGGTCGGCATGAAAGGCTCCAGAAAGCGGTCATATGTTACCCACACGTCGGTTGCCTGCCCGTCGGCAGCCGGATTAAGCTTTATGATCCGAATCGCATCATGGGCCAGGTCGCGCACGTAGGGTAGATGATAACCATCATCGATCGTAAACCGGACGGCAGACGGCGCATTGGGATCGATCCCGTGGACCGCGCGAACTAGAACCGCAACTGCGGTCTGATCCGGAACCCGGGCAAAATTGATGATGCCAGCATCTTCCTGGGGAATGATATCGCGAATTTCAATGGGAAAAGCAGCCGCCGTATACCGGTTGATATAGACGCTATTTCGGGGCGCGGTGAAGTGAACGCTGCCAGGGGTATCCGCGGCTGCTTCCGGAACAAAGCAGTGCAGCAACAGGAGGAAACACAGGAAGCCCGCCGACAAACCCGCAGCTTTCAGACAGTTTTTGGTAACTGTATGAGCCATGCCACTCCCCTGAACATAAACCCGAACCTCATTCATACATCATATATGAAGCCCGAGTAAAGGATATTAAATGCGGGTCTACAAATGCAGTTATATGGTTCAATAGTCGCAGGTTGCGTGTTAAGAGATGCGGAATTCAGAGTCTGATATATGGATGGGCGGAATAGATGAATGTTTTTAGACAGGATCAACAGGATAAACAAGATTTTTATTCTACATTTTCAGTTTCCGCCTGCCCGCCATCGCGACCCTGCCCGCCTCGCCTTGCTCGCATGGCGGGCGTGGGCCGCTCAGGCGAGGCGGGCGTGGGAAGAAACTGAAAATATTCAATCGCCTTCGGCGAATACAATTAAGGATAATTAACACACTAATTAGAAAACTATATAAGTCTCGTTAGTCATTAAACACTTTGAGAAGTAGAAATTTAATCCATTTTATTCCGCTGAAAGCGGATTGAGTTGGATCACTTTCATCCGGAAAGTGATCCAGAAAAAAATAATCCTGTAAATCCTGTCTAAAATAAAATACAAATATCCATTCAAAATCGGATTGAAAACAATCAATTACAGGGTTAGTTTGAGTTTATTTCTGCCGATGAAAACCAGATTTTTCAAGCGTTTATCTAAAAATCCGTAATATTTTTGGAAAACATCGCGACCGAAAGAATGGATCATTTCAAGGTCGTCGGTATCAATAAAAATCTGATAGAATCTGGAACCGTATTGCTTCAGGGCGTTGATCAGTTCATGCGCGGAGCTCCCATCAAAATCGCCATATAATTTCAAATGCAAACTGTCACCTGTTTCGTGCAAAAAAAGCTTGAAATTAGATGCCATTTGACCCCCCTTCAGGCGTGAGTTATCTGGGCGCTGTTAATTCAATCATGCAAGGTCGTCTCGATGCGCTGCCTCCCGGTCAAAATCACCCGATTGCGGGTGCAATCAACAGCCAATCGACAAGCATCATTATTTTTTTGAAGGTTAATGTAGTATTGGA
>JAHEHB010000014.1 GCA_024644775.1 Deltaproteobacteria bacterium | reverse complement strand
AACGGAAACCGCCGTCAAAAAAACCACGCTTGAAAACGGAATCCGCATATTAACCAAACAGATGCCGCATGTTCGTTCCGTATCTATGGGAGTTTGGGTCAGTGTGGGAGCACGTGATGAATCTTCCAAGGATAGCGGGCTTTCCCATTTTATCGAGCATATGATTTTTAAAGGAACCGAAAAACGGACCGGTTTCCAGATCGCAAAGGAATTCGATGCCATCGGCGGTCAAACCAATGCTTATACCTCCATGGAACACACCTGCTATCACGCAAGAGTGTTGGATTCCCATCTTGCCGTTATGGCCGATATTTTGTCGGATATATTTTTGAATTCTCAGTTTTATGAACGGGATGTCCAAACAGAGCGGCCGGTCATCCTCCAGGAAATCGGCATGGTGGAAGACAGTCCGGATGAATATATTCATGTCTTGGTCGGAAACGGGTTTTGGGGTGACCATCCTCTAGGCCGGTCTATTTTAGGCAGTCGCGAAAACATCGTTGGATTTAATGCCGAGAGAATCAAAGATTTTTTCACGCGATTTTACCTCCCCACCCGGATCGTCATTTCGGCTGCAGGTAACCTGGAGCACGATGAGTTCATCGGTCTCATTGGTAATGCGTTTCAGTCGATTCGAGCCGGCGGCAGCCCGCCAGAGCGCGTCAAACCGAAGGCGTGTTCCACGGTAAATCTGCATTACCGTGATTTGGAACAACTTCATATTTGTCTGGCAGCTCAGGGTCTTCCCATAACCGATCCTCGGCGGTATGCGTTCTCTATAATGAATATCATCCTCGGCGGTAACATGAGTTCACGGCTATTTCAGGAAATCCGGGAGAAAAGAGGCCTTGCCTATGCGGTTTACTCTTTTATCACCTCGCACATGGACACCGGTATGTGTGGCATCTATGCGGGTGTTGCCCCTGAAAACGCATTGGAAACGATCGAGGTTATTGTCAGCGAGATGGGTAAAATAAAATCGGTGCCCATCGATCTTTCCGAATTGCGGGGTGCAAAAGAGTTTCTAAAGGGAAATCTCCTGATGGCATCCGAAAGTGTTGACAATCAAATGGTTCGGTTGGCTCAAAATGAAATTTACTTCAGCCGCTACGTGCCGTTACCCGAAATTTTGGATAAAATCGAATCCGTCACTCAAGACGATATCATCGATCTTGTACAGACGCTGTTTCAGAGCGAACAGCTCGTATTGACCCTGCTGGGCCCGTCAGCGGACAAAGGTCCCTACGAACGTATTCTAGCGCTATAACTTTTCATGTAAATTGTGAGCGACGCACCCATCATTAAATTTCTTCGATTAAGACCGGATGCGAACGCAGACATTCCGCTTCCTCAATACATGACCCCTCACTCCGCTGGAATGGATATCTTTGCCGCTCCAGATAAAGACATCGATCTAGAACCCGGATCCATTTCTCTCGTACCCTCGGGATTTGCTATGGCGCTTCCACAGGGGTTTGAAGCACAAATCCGTCCCAGAAGCGGTCTGGCCGTAAAGTATGGTCTTGGACTAATCAATTCGCCGGGTACCATAGATGCTGATTATCGGGGGGAGGTGATGATCGCCGTGATTAATTTTAGTAAAAAGCCATACACGATTAAAAGAGGGGATCGGATCGCTCAGATGATCATCAATAGAGTGTATCGAGCGGGAATCGATGTTGTGAAACAGTTGGATGAAACCGCACGCAATTCCGGCGGTTTCGGGCATACGGGGGTATGAGGATTGGAGAGAGACAATCAGGAGTATCGACTATCTGTTTGTGTGTTGGCAAGCGGCAGCAAAGGGAACGCTATTTATGTTTCGGACGGAAAAACCAATATTCTTGTAGACGCGGGTCTTTCCGGGAGTGAAATCATTCGCCGGCTGCGACTAAAAGGTCTTAACCCCAACATTCTCACGGGCATTATTGTGACTCATGAACATACCGATCATGTCCGGGGCGTTGGCGTATTGTCTCGAAAGTTCGGTTTACCGGTTTATATGTCTCGGCAAACGGGAAACGTTGTCGGCTCGCAAATTGGAAGAATACAACAAATTACCTATTTTGAAAGCGGCGAAACCTTTCAGCTTAAAACTCTCACGATCCACCCGTTTTCCATATCGCACGACGCGGAGGATCCCATTGGATTTACGGTCAAACAAAATGGCATCAAAATTGGCATCGCCACGGATTTGGGCATTGCCACCTCTATGGTAAAGGAACATCTGAAAGAGTGCGCGTTGCTGATTGTTGAAGCGAATCACGATCCGACCATGCTTATGGAGGGACCGTATCCATGGTTTTTAAAACAGCGAATCAAGGGGCGTTCAGGCCATCTTTCCAATTCGGATTCCAAATCGCTTCTTGAAGACGTGCGACATGAACGGTTAAGATACGTTATATTGGCGCATTTAAGTGAAACCAACAACACCCCTGAAAAGGCGGTTAAAGCGGTTGAGTCGGCGCTTGATGCATGCAACACACGCATCGACGTCGCTACTCAAGATAGATGCGGGAATATAATCTTTCTTTAACCGTCCGATCTCTGGAATCTAATATTATGTAAGTTGTGCCTTTGTAGCAAATTCTTTTTGGTTCTCCACGAGCCGGGATCCGGATTAAGAAGGAGGAAAAGATGACGACAAATGATAAAAATATACCCAAGATTGCACCGTCAAATACAAAGAAAGAGATGCTCGAAGCGTTCAATAGGCTTAAAACGAAATATGAGGAGCAGGCGAAGGCCCAGCTAAAGCCGGAAAAAGTCAAGGCAGAAAAGATCGAAAACGAAACAATTCGGATAGCAGATACCGTTACAACCGATAACATCATCAAACGAGGTGACAACCTTAAATCTGAGATTATCCATTCGCTTACGGATATTACAAATAAGCTTCAAGAAGAAACCGAGCGTTACAGAAAAGTCAAAGAGGCGATAGCGGTCAAAGACAAAGAGCTGAACGAGCTTTTTGAAATCGAAAGATCCGCATTCACCCTGGCTGCGCTTCTTGAAACGCATAAGCAAAAGAGTGCCGAATTTGAAGAGGAAATGGCACAAGAGCAAGCAACCTTTCAAGACGAGATGGAAAACAAAAGAGAGGAGTGGGAAAAAGAAAAACAATGGTATCTTGCCTCGTTTAAAGAACAACAAGCAGAAGACCAAAAGAAAAGACAGCGCGAAAAAGAGGAGTATGAATACAATTACAAGCGGGAAAAAGAACAGAAAAAGCGCAAAATAGAAGATGAACTGGCGCAGATCGCAAAAGAAATTGAAATGAATAGTGAGGATTTTGAAAAACAAGTATCCACGAAAGAAGACGAGCTCAATCAGCGGGAAATAAAGGTGTCCGAAAAAGAGAAACTTTTGGAGGGACTTCAACAAAAAGTCGATGCGTTTCCAAAAGAGCTGGAATCTGTTGTCAATAAAGCAATCAAAGAAAGAACGGACACGCTTTTGGCGGAAGCAAAAAAGAATGAACAGCTGCTTATCAGGCAATATGAGGGCGAAAAAAACGTGTTGAGCACGAAAATAGAGTCCTTAGAAAAAGTAGTTTCGAATCAAATTATTCAGATAGAAACACTGTCAAAACAGCTTGAAAATTCCTATGGGAAGGTTCAGGATATTGCCGTAAAAGCGGTGGCAAGCGCTCAGAACCTGAAATTCATACCAACGGCTTTTAAAACACCGGCTCAGGAATCTGAAAAACAATAGATCGGTTTTTTTTGTTGAATTGTTAAAACGTCGGCACGGTAGACTTCTATGAACACAATCGCCATCATCATTTTGATGACCATTCTGGTAGATTTTATTCTTCATTTTCTAGCGGATTATCTGAACCTAAAGCACCTTAGCACGAAGCTTCCAGAAGCCTTTAAGGGCATGTACGATTCGGAACAGTACCGCAAGTCTCAGGATTATCTTCGTGTAAATACTCAATTTGGCTGGATAACCGGCACCTTCAACGGCGTCGTCCTCCTTTGCTTTTGGTTCTTTAAGGGGTTTCCATTCTTAGATCAATGGGTCAGATCCGGGGGCTTCGGCCCCATCACAACCGGCCTCGTCTACATCGGAATATTGATGCTGGTAAGGGCGGTGTTGTCCCTTCCTTTTAGCATTTATGACACCTTTGTCATCGAAGAGCGGTTTGGATTCAACAAGACGACGCCGAAAACCTTTGTGCTGGATCTTATAAAAGCGGTGGGGCTCTCGGTGGTGTTAGGGGGTCCTTTACTTGCGGGGATACTGGCTTTTTTTCAATATGCCGGTGCCAATGCCTGGTGGTATTGTTGGACTGCGGTCTCCTTGTTTATGCTGGGGATTCAGTTCATCGCCCCCACGTGGATCATGCCATTGTTTAACAAATTCAGGCCCCTTGAAGAAGGAGAGCTTAAAACGTCGATTTTGTCTTATGCGCGATCCATTAAATTTTCTCTGGAAAATATTTTGTTATGGACGGCTCCCGACGTTCCAGCAGATCCAACGCCTTTTTTACCGGATTTGGCAGACATAAGCGTATTGTTCTGTTTGATACCTTAATAGAAAAACACACGACTGCCGAATTGGTCGCCGTTTTAGCCCACGAAATGGGACACTACAAAAAGAGACATGTGTTACAAGCGATCACACTAGGGATTATCCAAATGGGGATTCTCTTTTTTTTATTATCGTTTTTTATCTCCTACCAAGGATTGTTCGATGCCTTTTACATGGACCATCAATCGGTCTATGCCGGACTTATATTTTTTGGCATGCTATATTCGCCGCTGGAATTCTTTATCGGGCTATATATGCAAACGCTCTCCCGCAAAAACGAATATTCAGCCGATCGATTCGCGGTTCAAACGGCGAAAGATCCGCTTGCCATGATCAATGCCCTAAAAAAACTTTCCGTTCACAATCTTTCAAATCTGATACCGCATCCGTTTTATGTTTTCTTAAACTATTCCCATCCGCCAATTTTAGAGCGTATTCAAGCAATCAAGCAATTTTGACGATCACCAGAGTCACATCGTCTTCCTGGACGTCTCCCTGTCGAAAATTTTCAAGCCCGTCAATGATAGCGTTCACCAGCACAGTGGCTCTGGCGGTGGCGTTTTTACGAATAATTTCATAAAGACCATGCTTGTCGAACATCTGACCATCCTTATTTCGGGTCTCCCAGATACCATCAGTCCCGACCACCAGAATTTGACCGCTGGTTGGGTCTGTACGTCTCATCTCCTGGTAATTGTATTCAGAATCCACGCCGAGAGCGATCCCAGGTCCCTTTAGTGCGTAAAATACCTTTTGCAGGCGGCTAATCTCCGTTTTTGTCCTGTAATGCTTTTTTCAGCTGTTCCCCCAAGGATCCCAGAGATTTTCCGGTATCTTCGGAAAAGGACTGCCAATCCTCTTCATCCTTTGTATCCGAAATTCCGAGGGAAATTCGCCTTGTTTCCGGTCGGATCTCATCAATTATTACGGTGATGGAATCTCCCTGCTTCAATTTATCAATCGAACCGGCGGCAGATGTTCTGCTCAACTTGGATTTTGGAAGGAGTCCCGTAATACCAGGTTCTAACGTTATAAAACAGCCGAATTTTTCTTTCTTTTCAAAGGTACCGTTCACGGTTTGACCGATAACGTACTTTTCATTGATATCCGCCCAAGGATCCCCCGCGGCGTCTCTGATACTTAATGAAATCCTTCTATTTATTACATCAACCTCCTTTACCATCACCCAAACCATCTCCCCGGGGCGAACCTCGTCTTCCGGTTTATGGACCCGTTTGACATAGCTCATCTCACTGATGTGTACCAGCCCTTCGATACCTGGCGAAATTTCCACAAATACACCAAACCCCATGCAGCGGGTAACTTTTCCCTCGAGCCGGTCACCCGCGTGAACGGTATCCGCTACCGTCTCCCATGGATCGCCGCTGAGTTGTTTAATAGAAAGGGCTATCTTTTTCTCGTCTCCTTTTTGGCCCTGCGTGATATTCAACACCTTTACCCGGACGGTATCACCGATCTTTACAGCTTCTTCCGGCTTTTGAAGCCTGGACCAGCTCAACTCGGAGATATGAACCATTCCCTCGAGACCGGGAGTCAACTCCACAAATGCACCAAAAGGCATCAAGCGCATGACCCTGCCTTCTACGATGGAATCTATGGAAAGATCCTTTAAAAATGCCTTTTGGGTCTCCTTTTGTTCTTGTTCCAATTTTTCCCGTCTGGACAGCACGATATTCCTTCCGTTATCCTCGAACCGCTTGATCAGAAAATGGTAAGTATTACCGACGTATTCTTCAGGAGTCTCGACATATTTGACATCTATTTGGCTGATGGGACAAAATGCTCTTCGATGAAGGACTTCCACGTGATAACCACCCTTTACAACCGCTTTGACGTTTCCCTCCACGGGAATCCCGCCTCTAAAAGCGTCTTTGAGCATATTCAGCCCACCGATTCCCGAAATCGCCTTCGAAAGCCTGACTTCGCCTTCAGTCAACGCAACAACGTACAGCTCCAATCGATCGCCCTGGGAGTATGGAAATTCGCCGTTTTCATCCACCAGCTCTTGTTTATCCACCACACCGTCGATTTTGGTTCCGGTATCGATAAAAACACTCGTGGCATCCATGGCAATGATGTTGCCGCTGATCTGGTCTCCGATTTTTAGGTTTTCGCTCATTCCAACCTGATAGGATTCGAACAGTTCGGCAAAGCTTTCTTTTTCCTTTTCGCTTTCTTCGTTTTGGTTGTTGTGATTTCCTATATTGTCCGACATTTTTGCATATCTCCAGGGTTTGAAAAATTATGAATGGTAATATTGATATTGATAATTGGCAAGAAATTGCTTTTTGAAGGTGATTGAATCAAACAAATTAACACCCCCACCCTGTTTTCCCCCCCGAGAGGGAGAGTTTGGGAGGGGGCGAAAAATGGGAACACCTATACTATCAAGTTAGATTGAGTATCGATTTTGCGCAGACCGCACCATATGAAACCCCATATGATCCGGCAAAAACCAGTATTTAAATACCGAAAAGACCGAAGAGTTGTCAAGCGTTAATTTATGGTAAGGTATTCGGGTTCGAAACGATAGCTAAAGGGTTCGTTACCCCGAACTCAGACTCTTTACCTTCGGATCGACTGGGCGACATCATTGATTCGTTCCCGCATGGAAATCAGATATCTCCCTATCTTGCCGCGATGATCGGCCATGATGGAGTCATGATCCCCTCTCAAGACGAGCAGCGGATCAAATGTGCAAATCCGGTCCATATCTCTAAACGCGATCCGTATATTGTCTTCCCCCCCTTTGGCTTTGATGTCGGGATAGAGATGGATAAAGGTGTGCAAAACGTCCCGGAGAACCAGAATAACGCCCTGGGTGTAGTATATGCGATCGTCTAATTTATCATACGGCACCTCATCATTGGACTGCACCAAAAGCCCGAGTGGCTGATCTAAAAACTGGGCGCCGACAATAAAATCCAGCATGTTGTACATATCATCCGAGCGTAGGTTGTATATCGCTTTACCGTTCTTCAGGTCAGCTTCGTATTGCTTCATTAAAGCGATCCCTTTTTTATATTCCTTTTCGGTAGAAGGAAACCACCAGCTGTCTTCGGAAAAGGCGAAGCGTTTTTCCCGGGCCTCTTTTAACAATTCATTTTCGGCATCGACTTTACCGTATTTGGCCAAATTGGTGGAAAAAAAATTCATCAGCATCCGGGTGGCGAAGATGGTTCCCCGTTGTCGATTGGCACGATTGTCCAACCAGCGGGTGGGAGAAATCAACAGATCGTTGATCGACCATCCCAATGGAGAACGCATTTCTTCTTCCAACCGGCTCCGAATAGCGGTCGAAAGGGCTGCCCCTTTCTCACCTTCTGGAGAATCCGGTAGCGTGCTTTCGAGTTGACTTGCAATGCGGGCGTCCAGTTCCGGAAACTTGGTCTGATCAATGAGCGTATAGCCTCTATATATGATCCAGTAGATGCCCACAGTAAGGGGCCATATGAGAAAAAATGCCAGCAATACCAAAACCAGCCGTTTGCCGAAGGTTGTCATTTTGGGAATCAGCGATTTTTCCATGGTCTTTCATTTTCCTTATCGTTTTTGATGAAGTCAACGGCGATTGCCACAGCTTTAAAATAGAGCTGCTTTGTGTCTCGGGTGACCTAAGTTTCTAAGAACTTAAACGTTCAGAACCCTTGTGTCAATATTTTCAAGAACTTGGATTTATAATAATACGGATTGATCTTGACAGTCGACAGGGTTAATAGATATTGTCATCAACGGAAACCAGTTCTTTCCCTGGCGATATTCATGGGAAATTCATCAGATCAAATAAAGGAGACAGGCGATGAAAACGAATCGGTTCGTGAGGTGTTTTTGGCTGATCGGTCTTTTACTCATCCCGGCACAGTCCTTTGGCAGCGGGTTTGCCATCAACGAGCAATCGGCTCGAGCCATCGGCATGGGCGGTGCCTTTGTGGCACAAGCCGACGACCCTTCGGCTGTCTTTTACAACCCGGCCGGAATTATGCAACTTGAAGGCGTTCAGGTGACGGTGGGAGTGAGTCCCATTATTCCCAAGGCGAGTTTCAAAAGCAATACGGAAAATTCCATCTTAAATACAACCGTTGGTAAGAAGACGGATCTTGAAGATTCGGTTTTTTTTGTACCCAACGCATATGCCACCTATCGATACAATGAGAGCATCGGGTTTGGCCTCGGTGTCTTTTCCAATTTCGGTCTTGGGACCGATTGGCCGGATGATTGGGAAGGACGGTTTTTAACAGGCGGTACGGAGGCGAATTTAACAACCGTATCGATCAACCCTGTGGTTGCATTTCGCCCATTTCGAAAATTCAGCCTTTCTGCAGGCCCCATGATCCAGTATCTGGATGTGGAACTTAAAAACAAACGGTTTTTTGCTTCCGGCTTACCTGAAGCAGATAGCAACGTGGAGGGTGACGACTGGGAATGGGGTTGGAATGTGGGAGCCCTCTTGTGGTTAACCGACGGTATTAAGTTGGGGGCTTCCTATCGAAGCCGAATCGATCACAGCATTACCGGCGGCCGACTCTCGCTGACCAATGTGCCCGCTGCTGTCGGGGGCGATCGAAAATTCGGCGCCAGTGCAAATATTGAATTACCATCTGTGCTGTACGTTGGGATTGCCTGGACATGGAACGCATTGACCCTGGAGTTCGATGCCCAGTGGACCGAATGGTCGACGTATGAAAAACTGGAGGTGAACCTGGACAACGGCTCCACCATCTCCAATCGAAAAGATTGGAAGGATGTGTGGGCCTATCGGTTCGGCGGTCAGTACCGGCTCAATGAGTGGTTAGATTTAAGGGGGGGTATCATTTACGATAAGACACCGATTCCCAGCGATACGCTGGATGTATTGGTACCATCCGGTGATCGATGGCTTTTTACGGTGGGTTCCGGTATTCACCATAATAAATGGACGGTCGATTTGGCATACAATTTTTTATTGGACGAAGATCGAACGTTTAACAACGCGTCCGGTAACACGCCTGTGGGCCGGTTCACCGGCGAATTTACAGATATTCGTGCCCACATTTTTGCATTAAACGTCAGCTACCGATTTTAAATCTTTATAAGGTCATAATGCCGGGTTCCCAGCCCCAGGTGTTCAGCATAATCTAACTGTAGGGACCAGTCTACCTTTGGGTACATCCCTTTAAATTTGTCTTCGCCAGGTTGGACATTTTCTTTCAGGCAGGATCCTAAAACAGCGGTTTCTTGATTGACCAGGTCGACGGAAGCTTGATCGATGGCCACAGGATCATCTGCGGCAACAATGCCGATATCTCGTACAATCGGTGCATCGTTATAGGGCGGGCAATCACAGGAGGGGGAGACATCTGTGATAAAATTTAAAAATAAGGTTTTATCGGTTTTTGCCTTTAACGCTCCCAATGCGTATTCCACCATATTTTCTAAAAACACCGGAATGGATTGATTCCACCGGATTCCAACGGCCTCAGTGGGGCAAATGAGAATACACTCACCACAACCGATACACACGTCTGTATCGATCGCCGCCTTATCGTCTTTAAGAAAAATCGCATCCACCGGACAGCGTATGATACAGTCTCCACAGCCAATACATTTTTTCGTTTTCACTTTCGGTGAAACAGACGAGTGTTGTGCCAGTTTTCCTTTCCGGGATGCACATCCCATCCCGATATTTTTTAACGTACCGGCAAATCCGGTGAGTTCATGTCCTTTGAAATGTGCAACAGACACCATGCCATCAGCATGGACGATTTCAGAGGCGATAAAGACGTGTTTGAATCGTTTCTGATGAATATCAACAGTGGTTTCACTGCTTCCCCGGAGTCCGTCGGCAATGATAACCGGGGCATCCACAACCGTATAGGAAAAACCGTTTTGAAAGGCGGTTTCAAGATGGCGGGGTGCATCACTGCGAGTGCCTCGGTACAGCGTATTGGAATCGGTCAAAAAGGGAACACCCCCCATTTCTCTGATTTTTCTTACAATTTCTCTTATAAATACAGGCCGGATAAATGCAGTGTTCCCTCGCTCACCAAAGTGAAGCTTTACGGCGATCCGGTCTCTTTCTTTGATGACACGGGAAATCGTCGCAGAATCCATGAGTCGGCAAAGCTTTTTGATAAGATTATTTTTATAGCTGGCTCTTAAGTCCATAAAATAAACGGTACTTTTCATCGTCGCTCCTGATATTAAATTACGCTTTTTAAATTCCGGCTAAAGTGTCTCCATGGTGACATTGGAATTTCAGATTCGATTCATTGTTAAAATAGGCCATTTGACCTATACTGATTATGATCAGTTTATAAAATAAAGGGGTTTTTTGAAAGTTCCAATGTGAATATTAACACCAAATTAATCCTGTTAAAAAAAATCTATAAATTATACGATCGATTTGCCGCCGGTCTATCAGTGGCATGCAAGCGATTTTGCGCCCATTGCTGCACGTGTAACGTGGTGATGACAACGCTTGAAGGATATATCATCGCCGATCATCTGATCCGCTCCGGACAATCGAAGGAGTTGGACAAATTGTTGAGCCTCCGGTCCAAGCAACGCTTTCAACCGAAAATGACCACCAATATGCTGGCAGATCTGTGTGCAAAAGGTGGGGATATCCCCGCAGAACAAAGCGATGCCACATGGGGCAATTGCCCATTTTTGGAGAATAGCGACTGTCCCATCTATCCGGTGAGGCCCTTTGGATGCAGGTGCTTTTTATCAAAACGAAATTGCGGGAATAATGGCTATGCGGATGTGGATTCCTTCGTAATGAGTGTAAACTCTGTTTTTTTGCAGTTCCTCGAACATGTCGATGCGGATGGTTATTCAGGGAATCTCATAGATATTCTAAATATGATGCGTGACGAATCGAATCGTAAACTGTATTGTCACGGTGTTCTTAAGCGAACCGGGACAACACTGATTCCAAACAGAGGCTTTAGCGTTCTTTTTGTGCCCCCTGAACACCGAAGCCGACTGAAACCGATTCTAACGTCTCTTCAGCAGATAAAAGCTCCTTAAAACCAGGTGCATAGGCGCTTAGTGCCTTAAACCCGACAAAACTTTGTCGATTATTATATGAGCTTCTGTTTTTTTGTAAAAGAAACTGAACAAAAAATGTCGAAATGACGAGTCGGGGCGAATCGCTCATTGTCACATGACCAGCTTTAGTAACGTGGCCGCATTCAACCCACAGATTCGCACGATTTCATCCCTTGTAAGATCAATGGCCGCCAGTTCTTTAAAATATCGATCCGGAGACAACAGCGGAAAGTCACTACCAAAAAGGATTCTATCTTTACCGAGAATTTGTGTGGCAACCGAGTAGATGGTAGGATCATAAAGAAATGGAGAGGCTGCCGTATCGTAGTAAACGTTCTTGAGGGTTTCTTTGACCTCCTTCTTTAAAAGGTTAAAAAACAGTAAGCCGCCACCCCAATGAGCGAAAACGAGCTTGTTTCGATGAAACCGTTTTACCATTCCGTATATATCACGTATGTCCATCGAAGTCTTTCCATGATACGCATGGCCAATGGGCTCATTTGTGTGAATCAGAGCCGGTATATCCTTTTCAAAACAAATTTCCATCAGGGGATCCAAGCTGTCAAGAAATCGCTGATCCAATTTCGTGTCGTATAGTGCAAGCTCACCGATACCGGACAATCCCCCTTGGATACAACGGATGGCTTCGGGAACCGAATTTTTATTCAATGGATCCAGACAGCAAAGACCGATGAGGCGTTCCTCGTATTTTGCTACCGCATTCATAATATAATCGTTATGCTTTTTTGCGGTTGTCGTATTCTTCCAAGGAAATCCGAAAACCACAGACTTGTCGACACGATGCTTATCCATGGAATTAATCAGTGCCTCTACGCCCACCAACTTTGATTTCGGCGAACGATACAAAATATTGAACCCCGATTCGGAAGAAAAATACTTACTCCTGTTATCTCGTATGGTTGCAGGAAAAATATGGGTGTGAAAATCGATAATCATATCAGGCATTCTCCTTGACTCCACCGGAAATTCTTATACAATACGGAGGTGTTTTACAATAATTATGTAAAAATGGGCATCAATGATTCTGATAGCAGGGATTTCTCCAAGGATAAAAACACTGGAAAACACGCCTCAGCGTTGTTCATCATGTGGTCTCGCCCAGGCCTATCTGAAGCGGATCGACCATTATTTTAGCCTGTTTTTCATTCCCCTTTTTCCGGTTAAAAAGGGAAAGCCTGTTCTCATATGTAACCGATGCCAGGCTCAAGGAGTTGGCGATAAAAAAGTGGAGGAATTCCGGCAGGTCAAAGAGGTGTGGATGTGCAAACAGTGCGGACGCACGCTTGAGGAAAATTTCAGGTTCTGTCCATACTGCGGGCAACGTCAATGAGCGCTCCGATCTCGATCGATATTCAACGTCATGTCGTTCTGGTTTCGCCGGAAGTTCCCTGGAACACCGGAAATGTCGGCAGAACCTGCCTGGGTACCAATGCATACTTGCATCTTATAAAACCGCTGGGGTTTTCCGTGAACAATCGCGAACTCAAACGCGCTGGACTCGATTATTGGCCGGAGGTAAAGCTATCGCTTTGGGAAAATCTTGAGCAGTTTTTGGGAGAAATGGCGCCGGCGCACAATGAGGTGGCAGTATTTACAAAAAAAGGTAAATTGCCCTTTTGGCAGTTACCCCCTTCAGATAGGTTGTTTCTGATTTTCGGTTCTGAAACCAAAGGGCTTCCGGAAACAATCTTGTCCCGGTATTCAGAAACCTCATTTCAAATTCCCATTACAGACAAGATTCGCTGCCTGAATCTTTCCACATGCGTCGGTATTGCGCTTTACGAAAGTCTACGCAATGTCTTTAACGGGCCAAATACTGTCTGTCATTAATCATTTTGTTAAGCGAGAATTTCCTCTTTTACCGAGATCGCCATCTTGAAAAGTGCGGTGAGGATCAAAAAACCCGTTGCCCAGATGCCAAGCGCGATCAGGAGCTCGGGAATCGTCGGCACATATTCGTTGACATGATGAAGCGGTGAAGGCACAAATCCGCCGGAAATCATTCCCATTCCCTTGTCGATCCATGTACCGATAAATATCGTCACACATGCGATGGCCAAAATACCTTCGTCATTTCTTGTGGTTGGAATCACAAGCAGAATAATTGCCAACACCATCAGTGCCAGGGACGCCCACATCCAGGGTACAAGAACACCGTGGCCGTGAAGACCCGTAAATAAATATTTAAAGTGGTCCATGTGTTCCGGTATTTTACTGTAAAACACCGTAAATACTTCACATAAAAAGAAAAACACGTTTAGAATAATGGCATAGGTGACAATCTTGGCAAGGGTCTGGATCTGCTCTTTTCCCGGATCGAATTTCGTAATCTTTCGGATAATCAGACACAACAAAATCAAAAAGGCCGGTCCGGCGGCAAACGCCGATGCAAGAAACCGAGGAGCGAGGATGGCAGTGAGCCAAAATCCCCTGCCTGGCAGGCCGGCGTAAAGAAACGCAGTGACCGTATGAATACTGACCGCCCATGGTATGGAGAGATAGATCAGCGGTTTTAACCACCCGGGGGGCGCTACACCGTTTCGTTCGGCAGCCAACACTTTCCATCCGATAATAATGTTCAAAAATAGGTACCCCTGTAAGACAACCATATCCCAAAAGAGTACGGATGTGGGGGTCGGATGGATAAGCACGTTGACAACCCGCATGGGTTGGCCAAGATCCACAAAAATAAACAGAATACACATGGAAACCGAAGCAACCGCTAAAAACTCTCCCAGAATGGTGATTCGGCCGAATGCCTTATAGTTATGCAGATAATAGGGAAGCACCAGCATTACTGCAGAGGCGGCAACACCCACCAGGAAGGTAAACTGTGCGATGTAAAATCCCCAAGAAACATCCCGGCTCATACCGGTAATACCGAGCCCGAAATTAAGCTGCCACATATAGCAGATAAATCCCACTCCAATTGCGGCAAGAAGTGCCGTCATCCATATATAGTATCGATGGGTTCCTTTTAAAATGAGTTCAATCATAACCACCTCAGATTATTTACGATTTACAATTTTAGATTTTCAAATCTATTATACGATATAATACACACTCGGTTCGGTTCCCAAAGACTGCTTGCGCCGAATCGTATAGTTTTCCTTTAACAGGTTTCTCACTTCAGAATCGGGATCCTCTAAGTCTCCAAACGCAAGGGCGCCGTTGGAGGCTTCAACGCAGGCAGGTATTTTACCCTCGGCCAACCTTTCTGCGCAGAAGTTGCATTTCTCCACCACCCCTTTCATTCGGGTCGGAAATCGTGGATTCGTGGTTTCGATAAACGGACGGGGGTCCCTGAAATTAAAGCTTCTGGCGCCGTACGGGCATGCCGCCATGCAAAATCGGCATCCGATACAGCGGTGAAAATCCATCAGCACGATGCCGTCGCTTTCCCGCTTGAAGGTGGCTTTCGTGGGACACGCCCGGCAGCAGGGTGGATTTTCACAATGATTGCAAAGCACCAGAAAGGGCAACGATTTAACGCGATCGTTCAGATATTTGTTTTCCTTCATTGGAAACGCATTTTCGTATGCCTCCTCCCATATCCACTTTATTTCATGTCTTATATTTTCTAATTTCGGCACATTGTGAACCTTGTGACAGGCGTCGATCATTGGCTGAAGATCTTCCGACGATTTGAATCTTCGAGTATCGATGACCATGGCCCAGTGTCGTGCATTCAAGGCATTTTGACCCTGAACGACTTTGGGTGCCGGCGCCTCCTCCTGGGTCAAAGCACCGAATACCGGTTTCGCGCCAATACCCAAGGCGCAAATTCCGGCTATTTTAAGAAACCCTCGTCTGCTTCGTTCCATCACGTCGTCTCCTTCGGGGTATCAATATGGCATTGCCAGCAATAAGGGGATACCGAGGCATAGTCGTGACACCGGTCACAAAACTCTGTTTTGTTTGAATGACAATCCAAGCAGGTATTGGTTAGACTCATTAAATAAGACTTCCCTTCGCTGTTGACATAAACACGCTTGCCGTCTCTGGTTACGGTATCCCGCCAGATGTCTAAAAGCTGCATATGTTCAGATTTCATGTAATCCGTCGAGCGAACACAAACCTTTGCAGCTTTTGCCTTTTGTGTAAGAATGAGTTCCGGTGCCGGCGCGGCTTTTCCAAGGTTATACCAAAAAGGAAAAGAGATCAGTATCCCAAATATAACAATACCTACGATCACTTTTCCCTTATCGTATATTTTGCTATTATTCGCCATTCTCTTCCTCCATGCCTGGCAGGGGTTCCCCGCGCAGATCCGTGGTTCTCTCATTTTCGCCCGTCAAGATCAGGGCATTGGCCACCAGTTCCGTTACACCGGTAACGTCAACATCCGGCACCCAGTATTCCATGAGTGGGGGAAGCGCTGCTCGATCGATCGCACAGACGCAGGCGAGCATATTAACCCCAAACTTCTCATGAACGTATTTCACCGCATTGGCCCGGGGCAGACCGCCGGTCATTCTCAATTCCATATTCTCGCCGGCGTTGAGGCCTGCTCCGCTGCCGCAGCAAAATGTCTTTTCCCGGATGGTACTTGCCGGCATATCAACGAAATGGTTGCATACATTTTGAATCACATATCGCGGTTCGTCAAACATTCCCATCCCCCTGGCAGGATTACACGAGTCATGAAACGTTACCTTCAGGTGATCGTTTCTGCTGAGATCCAGTTTGAGCTTGCCGTGCTTGATGAGATCCGCAGTAAATTCTGTGATATGGACCATCTTTGTGGATTTTGCGTTTTCGAATTTGGTTCCGGTAATGGGAGATACGGGTTCTTCCAGAAAATCGGCGGGCCCGTTCATGGTTTCCATATATTGGTTGATGACACGCCACATGTGGCCGCATTCGCCACCCAGAATCCATTTTACGCCGAGCCGTTTGGCCTCGGCATACATCTTGGCATTCAACCGCTTCATGGTTTCGTGGGACGTAAAAAAACCGAAGTTTCCGCCTTCTGATGCATAAGTGCTCCAGGTAATATCCAATCCGAGATCCTGCAGGTAGTGAAACAGCATCATATACCCCATACAGGTATAGGTGCCCGGATCGGCGAATACGTCTCCGGATGGTGTAATAAATAGAATATCAGCTCCCTTTCGGTTAAAGGATGGCTCTATCCGTACACCGGTGATTTCCTCGATATCGTCCACAAAAAAATCCATCATGTCTTTGAAAGCATGCGGTTGAATACCGAGGTGATTACCGGTTCGATAACAATTGGCCACCGGCGTTGCAATCCAGTCGATATTAAGCCCCACCAGGTTCAGCAGTTCTCTTCCCATGATGGTAATTTCAGCCGTGTCAATACCGTAGGGACAAAATATCGAACAGCGCCGACATTCCGTGCATTGAAACAGGTAATACCACCATTCCTTTAATACATTCTCGGTGAGCGGTCTGGCACCCACATGGTTGCCAAGGATTTTTCCGATAGCGGTAAAATCATTTCGGTAGACGGATCGCAATAACTCGGCGCGGAGCACCGGCATGTTTTTGGGATCGCCACCGCCCAAAAAGAAATGACATTTGTCAGCGCACGCACCGCATCGAACACAGATGTCCATAAAAACTTTGAAGGAACGAAACCGCTCGAGCCGCTCTTTAAATCCTTCATGGATGATCTCTTGCCAGTTTTCAGGCAACTTCCAGTCATCTTCCATGGGATTCCATTCCCTCGCATGGGGAAGGCCCAAATACTTAACGCTCTTTTGATTCGATGCGTAACAATACATCCCTTTTCTGATTTCTGCAGGGGTATTCATCCATCCTTTTGATGGGGGACGATGATCGATTGTTGAAAATAGAACTTCTGATTCAGGAAGATCTGACATCCCTTACTCCTTTTCCACTGGTACTCCAGCTTCTATCATTTTATCTCTAAATTCTTCTTCATATTCGTCGTAGGTATGAACTTTTACTGGATAATTCCAAGGATTTACATGACGAACCTCCCGGGTGTTGCCGGCCAGATTTCGCGTGGGGCTAAAGAAAATTCCTCCCAAATGCATGAGCTTACTAAATGGAAAATAGACCAACAGCATACTGACCAGAAACAGATGAACGTAAAAGATGCTGCCGATCCCATCCGGAAGTACCGGGCGAAAGGTTACCAACCCCATGGCCAACGCTTTCGCTGCCGTAATATCCACTTTGGTAAAATGGCGCATCAGGATACCGGATGCGGCAATTGCCATGATAAGAAAGAGCGGAAAATAATCTGAGGAGAGTGAAATATATTTTATTTGTGGAATAAAAAGTCGCCTCAAGAACAAATAGCTCACAGCGGCCAACAGCAATATACCGCTGATCTGAATGCCTGGAAGCCCGATTTGTAAAAAGCCGTCCAGGTTTGCAATCATTTGAACCAGAAAGGGGACGGGCTCTGTGAAAAATCGAAGATGACGGATGAGTACGACAAGAAAACAATAATGAAATGCAATGGCGCCCAGCCATAGCCATTTTTCCATCTCATAAGAGAACCGATTGTCTTTGCTGACCTGCGCCTTGGTGTTTCGAAATAAAGATCGGAAACAAAAAATCTCAAGAACCATCCGGACAACGACACCGAATGTTGTGGACGGGTTTTCAATTTTACTCTGTTTGATCCATGGCAGGCTTTTTTGCTGGCCGCATGTGGATGGGATGCGAAACGGTACCGGGGACCGCGCCCAATCGACGATGCGGTAAATAAAACCCGCAATAAAAACGATAAAGGCAAGATACGGGATGACGATTCCGAACAAGACCTGAAGTCCGGCAGCCTCAACGCCTATATAGGCAAGTAAAAACAGCACAATAACTGCCAGTAGGGATACCATGTAGTTTTGATTCATTTGCAACTTCCTCTTTGTTTATCTTTGCGGTCACATGCCGCTAAAGAATCATTCATTCCTCTTCCAGGTCAATCCGGTTGATGATCTGTCACCAATTTCGCTTTTTTTAAGGCGCGAATCGCTCGATGTCCCACTTCATTTGCTTTCAGCTCATAAATCTTTTCTCTGCAGGCACTGTAACGGTCAAAGGCGATTAGAGAAAGTGTATCGATATCGGTTTCAAATGCCAGCAACGCGCGCGCAAAATCCGGGTTAATTCTAATCTCTTCTGCAAACAGATCTCGAATGATGGTTTTCAATGAAAAAATAAACGACAGGGCATCCGATGGAGAAAAGCCCTGAACGGCCCGTATCCTGACAATTGGATCGAGAAAAGATTTTAGTGTTTGATGATCCATGCCCCCCACCAACTCTTGTAGAAGAGCCTTTAATCCCTGGTATACGGTACTTCCCACCGGATTGGCAAAGGCATCCTTTTTCCGAATAAAGAATTTGGCGGTATCTTCAGGATAGGTCTTCATTACCAGATCAAACCATTTTTTTAGGATCACATCTTTTTTTGGATCCAAAAGATTTTCCAGCTTCATGTTTATCAGACCGATCCCGAACCTCCCTAATTTTCGCGATGCCCTGCGGAAAAATCTTCATACGCAGTAATTTGCAGTAATATTAATCCAAAAAGGAGATAAAATAACCGAATTGATAATTTCTTGTCAAGGAAAATTGACCGTTATAATGATTTGCCGGATTATTCAGAACCGGATCATACAGAAATAGATCGCCCGGATATAAAATCGAAGATTTAATTTCTCTTTTATCTGTCGGGATTTTTAAATTAAAAAGGCTAATCAGAGTTTCTCTGATTAGCCTAAAGAAAAAGGAGGAGAACAGATGAAAAATTATTCGGTTAGTAAAAGTATTAGCAAATTACTTGCCAACTTATTAAAAAAAAATTAAAAAATAGATTATTTAATTTAATTTCAATTGGTTATATAAAAATCACAATCGCATTTCAGCCCCAATTCTCCAGAAACATACCGGCATTATTCTACGATTTGGTTCACAATCTTAAACCCGAATCGAGACCGGTTCAGAAACGGGTTGTTTTCAATGCTTTTTTTCACATTCAACAAAGTTCAAAATTTTGAACCGCTAAGTCCAACAACCGGTGATAAATATCTTAAGCAACTAATATTATTAAATATATCAATATTTATAGTTTTAAACCCGTCGCTCAATAACCGTCTCAAAATGTTGAGATTCTGTACATAGTTGGGGTTGTACGAAGACTGCATAGACGTCAAAGCCTATCATGAAAGCCGATCCCAGAAATTTTTGGCCTCTGAAATCCGTCGATCTTCATCGCTGCGCGCGTCCGAGTCGCTATTACCATTTCCGCGGAGTCGCCGGATGCGTTCTTCCAACGGAGGATGGGTTGAAAAAAGACCCATCAGGCTTTTTCCGGAAAGTGGATTAACAATGAACATGTGAGCCGTAGACGGATTTGCGTCCAATGGAATTCGCCGAGAGTAGGCCCCTAATATCTCCAACGCACGGGCGAGACCCTCGGGATGCCCCACGATACTGGCGCCTGTGGTATCGGCCAAGTATTCTCTAGATCGGGAAATGGCCATTTGAATGAGTGCCGCCGCAAGAGGCGCCAAAATAGACATGACGATCAAACCGATAAAACCCAGACCGCCGCCTTCATCATCGTCACTGCGAAAACCGCCGAACATAGCGGACCACCGAGCCATGGTAGCCAACATCATGACAGCGCCTGCCATGGTTGCGGCAATGGAGCCGATGAGGATATCCCGGTTTTTTACGTGAGCCAGCTCATGCGCCAGCACACCGGTAATCTCGTCTCTGTTCATGATTTTGAGAAGCCCTTGGGTTACGGCAACCACTGCATGCGCCGGGTTTCTTCCCGTCGCAAACGCGTTGGGAGCCTCCTGCGGGATTATGAACACTTTGGGCATCGGAAGACCGGCGCTTTGGCTAAGATTACCGACAATCTGATATAACTCCGGTGCCTGCTGTGGGGTAGCTTCTTGAGCGCGATACATTTTTAAGACCACTTTATCCGAAAACCAGTAACTAAAAAAATTGATCCCGGCAGCAAATAGGAGTGCAACCACTATTCCCTGGCGTCCACCCAGTAGTTGACCGATCCAAAGAATAAAAGCGGTGAGCACCGCAAGCAGAATGGTGGTTCGGATTTGATTGCCCATGTAAAACTCCTTTCGGTAAAAACTTTGATTTATCTAATTTTAACATATAACTAAAATCAACAAAAGGCGTGTAATAAGCAGTAACGGATTTCAGTTACAAAGATAAAAAATATAAAAATGATTGCAAAAATACACAAGACAACTTAGCCTGTTTCAAAACGTTTCAGTTTGTTCAAGGTCAAGGAAGCGGTCCGCCTTGGCGGATTAACCACAGGCATACTTTGAGTATTTCGAGGATTAATCCGCCGCCGGCGGATGTCTGACACAGAGATTGGGCAAACTGGGACGTTTTGAAATTGGCTAAACATAGATAAAATGGTAAGTAATTGGTTGATAAAAAGTAGCGCATGATTATAATTATTTATGTGTTTACTGAAATTGCACCTAAAACCGAAAGGTTTTCAATCAATGTCAGGGAAAGGGGGTTTTTAACATGGCTCTGATCAAAGAAAGTTTCGAAAAAGAAACATTGGAGGCGTGGCGGACTTACGCAACAGCTTTAGAAAAATCTTTGGAGAAGCTGGAACAGGATATTTACGAGGCTGCAGAAATGTCCGATGCATGCACAGAGGAATGGTGCACCGCCACCGAGCATGTAATCGACGAGTTGGGAAATGCGCTTTTTTCCATCAGTGAACCGAGATGGGCCGATGAAAGCGATTCAAAAAAAATAAAAGTGCTTAAGCGACGATTGCATGATCTTTATGCGAAATACAAGGGAGTTTCCAGTCCATCATAACAATCGGCTGCTGGAAATGGCCATTGATTTCCTACAGGTCAGAACATATCAATTTTTATAGAAAAAGGCAGGGTTGTCACCCTGCCTTTTTCTATAAAGCGGTTGTATATTCACTTTTTCGATGATATGAATATTTGAGAGGAGTAGATACGTATGGCCCGGAAGGCAATACAAGATTATTATCCGGATGATGTCGCTATCTGTTATGGTTGCGGGCGGAATAATTCGCAAGGACTTCATTTGAAAACCCACTGGGATGGTAACGAGGGGATATTGCGGTTCAGACCTAAATCGTATCATACCGCCTTTCCCGGAGTGGTTTACGGAGGCCTTATCGCAAGCCTTGTCGACTGTCACAGTACAGGCACCGCTGCGGCTGCGGCATATCAAAAAGAAGGCAGGGAGCCGGGCACACTGCCTGAAATAACATTTGTTACCGGCAATTTAAACGTAAGCTATCTAAAACCGACGCCTATCGACGCCGAAATCATCTTAAGAGCGAAACCCAAAGAACTCGCTGCAAAAAAAGCAATCATTGTCTGCTCGGTGTATGCAAACGAGCAAGAGTGTGCACGTGGAGAGGTGGTGGCGGTGAGAGTCGCTGCGAGAAAGG
Source organism: Deltaproteobacteria bacterium (assembly GCA_024644775.1). The sequence goes on along the minus strand of JAHEHB010000014.1, from coordinate 6,552 downwards.
GCATCAATTTGGGGAAAAAAATGTAAACCGACGATCTTTCAAATGAGGAACAAAGAAAGGCAGTGCCCCGCTTGGCCCTGCCTTTCTTCGTTTTTTCCAATTTCTGTTCTGTATAGATATGGATACGTTAATCGCCACCCTCGTATTTGAACGAAACCTTCACCCTTGCCCGATAGGCAGCCACCTTGCCATCTTCCAATCTCATATCCAATTTGGATATCTCGGCGATCCTAAGACCTCTTAATGATTGACCTGCCCTGTCCACTGCATTTTTGGCAGCCGCTTCCCAAGACTCGGTACTCGTTCCAACTAGCTCGATTATTTTATAAACACTTTCAGTCATTTTACCCTCCTTTTTTGAATATTAACGATTCTTGGGCCATTGACGTTTCGCCACAAACGCCCCCATGAGAATTAACCGGTTCCCGCGGAGGCGTCAGTATGGTTAGTGTAGCAAGCAATAGGGCATTTCTTCTCCGAAGGAAGCGTTCTTTTTATCCGGTAAAGCCAATGTTGATGAACTCGGCTTTTTAAAAATTCATCAAGGCGACATACTGCGAGATGTCATTTTTATTCTCGGACTGGAGTCTCTTGTCTACTTGAACATTACTATCGGCTTCAGTATTAAGAATCAGTTACTCGACAATTTATCAACAAAAAAAAAGATGTCAACAAATAAGAATCATTCCATATTCGTTAATCAAAATAAAAAATACAGGTCAAACCCTTTAACAGGTCAAACCCTTTAAATAGATCCACATGGATTCGGCAGAAATTTGTTTTTTATCAAGAAAAAACTTTACTTTGTAGCTATTATATGTTATCAGAATTTCACATTTTTTTCCATTATCTTAAATAATCTTTTTAGGTGTTAAATTCGAAATTGTATTATTTATAGAATTCCCTCTAAATAGAACTCCCTCTAGTTTTCATCTTTTTGTATTTTTCCTATTCTCAATTTTGAATTCTACCGACATCATAAGGATGGTTTAAAAATGCAAAACGTCATCCTCTTCCCTAAAACAATTGAAGAAGATCTTGAAGAAAGCACACCGGCAAAAGGCAAGGAGATCCAAAAAGAACATCTTGTCAACAAATTGAACTATATAAATTTTCAAGATGGTACAATCCTTCTTAATTTCGGCCATAAGGAATACGACCATTCTATCTCTATCCCCGTCAAACCACAACCCTGTCTGGACGAAACCATAGAATGCATTTGGACTGAAACCGATAGGATTCTTCAAAAACTCAAGACTTACCAGTTTAAAAATATGCACGTACCGGACGGCCAAAAACTCCTCGTGGTCGAACCGGAAGTACTGAATATCACTGAAATGGGGATTCGCTTTTCTCTGCCGGAAACCTGCTGGCAGTTTAAATACAGAAAGGTGATGAGACATATTTGCAAAGACCTAAAAGCGTTGTTAATTCAAAATAGTGCCGTGTTTTCCGGCATGCTCATCGATTTTAATGCAAATTCATTCCGAATTTCGGCCAAGGTGGTTCCACCTCAGACATTTCAATGGATCTGTCCGGATTCACCGGTTACCATCATTTTTTCCGATAACAGGCACACGCTATATTCCGGCGAATGCAAAATAATCCGGCAAACCTTTGGTCAGAAGAAGCGATTCTTTGTGCTGGAACCGGTTCGTCATTCAATTCATCGTTTCATGCCCAAAGAATACCGCGGCGACCGCCAAGAATTTGAGCCGCTGCCGGATATTATCTTCAGGCATCCATTCACTCGGAAAATAATTTCACTAAAGGTTACCAGCCTCTCGGGTTCCGGCTTTTCTGTGGAAGAAGATGCGAACATCGTTATTCTCTTACCCGGTATGATCATTCCTGAAATCGAGCTTAACTTTGCAAATGGTTTCAAAATAAAATGTATCGCTCAGGTCCTCTACCAAAGGCCGTTTGAGAATCCGGATGGTTTCAGGCGGGTTCGGTGTGGGTTCGCACTGTTAGACATGGATATGGAGGATCATTCGAAACTGCTGGCACTCTTAAATCAAGCAAAAAATAAAAATACATACATCTCCAACAAAGTAGATCCGGATGATTTATGGAATTTCTTCTTTGAAACAGGCTTTATCTATCCCAAAAAATACGCATTCGTGCAGGCAAATAAGGAAAAAATTAAATCTACCTATGAAAAGCTATATACCCAAAGCTCTAGTATTGCTCGGCATTTTGTTTATCAGGAAAACGGACGCATTCTCGGACACCTGTCCATGTTGCGTTTTATTGGCAATTCTTGGATGATTCACCATCACGCCGCCAATAAAGGCGCGTCCGGCAGAGATGGCCTTTTTAACAGAGCCGGCCTTTTCGTTTTAAGCCAGATGCATAATTACGTAAATGATACTTACCGGATCTATTCCGCCCATTTGGATCTCGTCTTCTGCTATTTTCGACCGGAAAACAAATTTCCAAGCCGGGTGTTTGGAGGTGCAACCAGGTATATGAAAGCCCCGAAGGCCTGCTCTGCAGATAATTATGCCTATTTTCACCTCGATAAAAAATACGATGTTGAACTGAAAATGCCGGCTCCATGGGAATTGCTTATAACCCAAACTGAGGATCTGACGGAGTTGGAAACGTTTTATGAGCATATTTCCGGGGGGTTGATGTTAAATACCCTTGGTCTTGAACCAGATGTGATGATTCATGATGACGTTACCAACGAATATCAGAGACATGGTTTTACCAGAGAAAACCATTTATTTTCTCTCAAAATGGACGGCAAACTAAAAGCCATCATCATGGTGAATATTTCAGATATCGGCTTGAACCTATCTGACCTTATAAATTGTATTCATGTCATTGTCTTGGATCCGGAGGATTTGTCCAAAAATATACTTTATTTAATACTTTCTGATATTTGCAATAAACTTAACCAGCACGATATTCCCGTGCTGCTATATCCTGTCGATTATGCGGACAGTGTCCAGATACCATATGAAAAACAGTATACCCTCTGGGCAATGAATCTTCAGTATCTCGACCCGTATTTCAAGTTCATAAAACGGTTACTCCGGTCAATTTGAAATTGAGGTCTTTACTTAGGATAGGGTTTTCTCCCCCGGCAGGAAATCAACGGACTGTAAGTAAACCTACGGGGATTGTAGAAAAAATTTTTAAATTCTTCAATAAATTCCTCAAACCCTCCTTCGTATTCCGTAAAGCCATAATCAGCATTTTTACTGACAGTTTCGGCCTTTTTAATCCAATTGTAGGCATCTTTGTCCTTCAATTCGCCAAAAATCAAATGATGGGGTGTCAACTCAACATCAATCTCCTCGTAGCCAAGATCATAAAGGAAAGAATATAGTTTTCTTCCAATATATGGATCAAAATCTACGGACTCTTCAAGATGATCCACCAGACCCAATAAAGTACGCTCAAGCCGACAGGATAGTCCAAAATGGTTTACGCAGTTGTGATCGATATCAATTAGGCATAATATTCCGCCAGGCATCAGGATGTCAGATAGGTTTTTAACGATGTCAAAACTTTTCGACCGGTGATATTCTAAAACGAAACGGACCCATACGAAATCGAAATATCCTAAACCCTGTAATGGTTCCCGTATATCCCGGCAAACATACCGTATCCCATTCCCTTGATAGGAATGATTTGCATAAAGAATTCTTTCCTCAGACAACTCTATGCCAACCGTCTCACCCCCCGGCTGGATCAATTCATGAAGACAAAGCGTCGTCTTTCCAATGCCACACCCGATATCAGCAACTCTCATTCTCTGTTTTATCCCCGCCCAGAGTGCCTGCCGTTTGACGATTTCCGTATCTGTCTTTAATTCCAAACGGTTCGATTCTTCATCACTTTCCAACAAGTAATTACTAAAACTCATAGGGTTACGCTTTCGTATCCGAAAAAAATATATAACTAAAGAACAGCTTGTTTAGCTTTATCCAATTCAGATCGCACTGCTTGACCAATTTTGCTCAACGAATAGGGTTTTTTAACATAAGCACCGGCCCCAATTCTTAAAGCGGCGTCCACACGATCTGTTTCAGAAAAACCACTGACAATAATCGCCTTCTGATTTGGTTTAAACTTCAGAATTCTTTTATACGTCTCATAACCATCGATTCCTGGTTCCATAATCATATCCAAAATCAGCAGGTCAGCCGAGTGATCTTTCATATATTCAATTGCATCTTCCCCTTTTGGCATGGAAACGGCGACGTACCCCAGTTTATCGAGAATACCGGATACGATCTCCCGTTGTTCAGAAACATCGTCCACTACCAAAACGGTTTCCCCCTGCCCCTGATAGTTCGTGATGGACTCTCTAAGATCTTCTGTTTCAATTTCCTTTCTGGTTACCGGAAAATAAAGCGTGACGGTCGTGCCACGTCCCTCCCTGCTTCCAACATCTATATATCCATTGTGGTCTTTTACCGTCCCCCACACGACCGCCATTCCAAGGCCGGTTCCGCTTCTTCCCATCACCTTTTTTGTATAAAAAGGTTCGAATATCCTTTCTAAATCGTCAGACGATATACCAACTCCGGTATCTGAAATCGTCAGCGTAACATAATCTCCTTCTTCGACCTCATCATATCCTCTTATCGGTTTATCAATGTAACAGTTCGTCGTAGAGATATCGATCTCTCCGCCATTCGGCATTGCCTCAGCAGCATTGGTAACCAGATTCATAATCGTTTTGGCCAAATGAACAGGAGAGCCGACGATGTTAAAAAGATCTTCTCCGAAACGGGTTTTTAGTTGAATATGGGGGTATTCGGATTTCAGATTTTTAAGTTTGGGACTTTCCAAATAATCTGTAATGAGAATGTTTAAATTCACGACCGTAGTGGATGCGACGCCTCTTCGCGCCAGCGTTAATAGATCTTGAACAATTGCTGCCGCTTTTTCTCCTGATTTTTGTATCGTTAAAAGAGGTTTTCGCAAAGGACTTTCGTCTGGCATCCCCATCAATAACAATTCGGGATAACTGACGATTCCGGTAAGAATATTGTTAAGATCATGGGCAACACCGCCGGCGAGGGTTCCCAAAGCTTCCATTTTTTGGGCCCGCTGTAATCGAGCTTCAAGATCCTTTTTTTCCAGTTCGGCTTTTTTCAGTTCTGTAATATTGTTTCCGATACAAAGAATTTCCTTAAAATTACCATCACCACTGAGAATCGGTTTGTATGTCCACGCGATCCATACCTGATCACCGTTTCTGAGCACATTTTTATCCTCGCTAATAAATGGATATTTAGGATATTTTAAGAGAGATGCTGTCAAACGCTTGCTTCGCTGCTGAATAGGTTCAGATTTAGGTAAAATCGATCCAATAATATTTCTTCCGATGATTTCGTGTTCGTTGTAGCCGAACAATTTCTGAGCATATTCATTGAAAAAGGTAATTTTTCCCTCAATATCCCTCCGCAGAATGATGCTATTGGCGTATTCTACAAGTTCTCTGTATTTTTTCTCATTCTCCTGAAGCTTACTAAAGGACATTGCATTAGCGATACTAATCGCCGTTTGGGATGCGACTCCCAACAGAAGACTCAAGTCACTCTGGGTAGTCGGTCTTTTTGATTCTACATTATCAACAGCTATGATGCCCAATGATTCATTTTCGTATACAATGGGTACGCATATGAGGGATTTGACGCCGATTTGCTTGGCAAGCTCAAGACTTCTTTCGGACAGGTTGTCTTCTATATCTTCTATACCATTTACCATATGAGGCTCTTGCTGCCTGTAAGCCACTACAAAAATGCCTTTTGATTCCGGCTTATCAAGATGGAGCGTGGTTTGCCGTAAAAGTTGTTCTTGATTCTGATCATAGCCATATCCTTCACAATAAACGAGTCGCGTCTTTTTTTCGTTTGAAAGCATGATCATCCCGCGATCAAAATCCAATCGCTTTTCCATAATACTGGTTACTTGTTTGATGAGCCTATCAATATCTAGAATCTTAGACGTGGCCTGACCAATCTCCTGAATGAGCATCGCGTTTTCATGACGAATATTAATCTCATCGAATAGATCTTCAGCGGCATTACCCTGGGATTCGATGGTTTTTATCAGTTCTTTTTTTCCAGAAACTGCGAATAAAAGAAAAGTGAAAAGGTAATCAGTGCACAGGTACCCGCATAAATACTCGAAACAATCGTGGGTAATGAAATAAAAATCGGAAGGAAACAGATACTGCTGAGCAATAGGAAGTGATTACGAATTCTTTTCCAAATTAAAGAAAATGTTTTCTCCCAAGTAATAATGTATCGGCAGCAGTTATCCCCATTGTGGAAGCATGCAGGATGGTCGATTTTAGCTAAGCTGTTTGTAAAATATTTCGACAAAGATTCAAAAGACCCGATACGGTTTTCGCACTGGTAAGATTTTTCTCTAACCCCTACTTTAGGAGTTACGATAATTTCGACCGAGTCTGCCCCGAGTTTTTTTGTCTCTATATCCACACCTCGACTCATCATGGGATATAGCTTTTCCATTAACAAATACACGGACAGGGGCTTCATTAATCCCAGAATTGACTGTTTA